>JAGUYX010000105.1 GCA_020061145.1 Anaerolineales bacterium
CCCCCGGCAAAAATTGCCGCCATCGGGGTCAAGGTGGATGCACGCGGCATCACCCGCCACGGTTTTGCGTTAAACGTACAGCCGGACATGACTTATTGGGAGGGAATCATCGCTTGCGGTCTGGCGGATCATGCAGTCACCAGCCTTGCAGAGCGCCTGGACACCCCGCCTTCTCTGGCGGCGATTATTGAACAGGTTATTCTGGCGTTTGGAGAAGTGTTTGGCTACCGGATGCAGGTTGATAAAGGAGTAGCCGGGGTGTTTGACGCAAATCCGATATACCTGTAAACTATAGGGCGGAACATTACACTTTATGGCTCGCCCTGTGGAGAACGGAATGTTATCCTTTTCCAATCAATTGACCATGCGCGCCGGTCCCACCCCTGGAAAAATTTTTACCCTGGGTACGGGGGAATTGACACTCGGTCGCGAAACAACCAACCCAATCGCCATATCAGACCCGGAAGTCTCTCGCCGGCACGCACGCCTGGTGTATCAAAATGGCCTGTATGCTCTGGAAGACCTGAATTCTACCAATGGCACTTTTGTGAATGGGCGTCGCCTGGTAGGGCGTTATGTCTTGCAACCTGGGGATGTGATCAACCTGGGCGAAAACGTGACCCTGATATTTGAATCCACCCCGCTGGATCCGGACGCCACCACCCCTTCACCCAGCGTCTTTCCCTCCATGGAAGAGCCATACCGCCCGATACGCGCTCCAACCCAAATTAATCCGGTCCTGCCGGAGGTAGCGACCCCTACACAGACTTATTATTCCGGGCAGGTGCCGGAAAATCCGGATGAATTCGAGCCTATGCCTCCTCAGGAACGCAACCGCGCCTTGCCCTGGGTGCTGGCCGGTTGTGGTTGCCTGACAATCGTGTGTATCGCCGCGCTGGGTGTGCTCTGGTATATCGACGCCAATTTCCTGTGGTGTTCAGTCTTTCCGTTTCTCCCGGGTTGCCCGTAGAAACCGGCTTAGCGATGGGTGGGGGAATAAAACTGGGAGGTTTCCGGCACAGTGACCACCGGACTTGTCTCCTGCCTTTCGAATATGCTCAAGCGTCTATTTACCTCAGCCAGCAGGCGAAAAGCTTCCGGGTAACGCCCCTGTCTCCAGTATTCGCCAGCCTGCACCAGTTTCGTTTCCAGCCGCCGGTTTTCTTCTGTGCTGGGGTGGCGCAGGTAATCGGCGACGATTTGCCGTTGGCGCATTTCCTGCCCGTTGAGCAGCCATGCAGTAAGAAAATACGCCGATGGATCCAGGGCCTGTTGGTAACGGCGTACCGTATCGTACAGATCGACCGTCAGACGTACATCTTCGAGCAGATCCGGGATCAGCGCCTGTCGTCTGAGCTCCGCCAGGAAGCGCATTTCCAGCTGCCCCAGGCTGATGCCAAAGGATTTTTTCAAGCCGCGGTCGATCGCCTGGGAGGGAGACAGGTCGCCAGGAGGCGGCAATCTCCGGTAAAAGCGGAAAAAGGCAGCCTCTCCCCATTCCTCGACCATAAATTGGACCAATGCCCCGCCTTGCAAATAACCGACTTCATGCTGGCTTTCGTAAAAATTATCCGCCAGATCCGTGAGAGGGAGGTAGAGTCCCAGCGCCGGTAACGCCGCTGCCCGGCGGAGTAACGGTTCCTGGCGGTAATGTCCCCCGCTAAAATAAACTGCCAGGCCTTCGACGAACAAAGAAGGCCGGTACCCGCCGCCCAAACGTCCATCCAGAATATGCAGCAGCTCGTGGCGCAACACCTGAGCAAGATCATTGCTGGCATAGTTACGGTCCAGATAAGAGATGGCGATTTCATCACTGGCAAACCCGCCATGCCCGAGCACGCGCGGCAACAACACCACCTCGATGGTTTGCTCCAGCTCCACTCCCATTTTCTTGCTGGCAAATTCTGACTGGGCCTCCACCGCGTCCAACAGCAGTTCCAGATCGCGGGCAGCCGCGGTTCCACTGACATAATGCACCAGGCAACAGGCCGTTTCAGCCGATAACCAGCGCACTGCCGGTTCTGGCGGGGGGACAGACGCTAAAGGCTGCAGGATTATTTCCTCTGTCCAGCGATAACCATCCGGCGCAATGACAAATTGCAGGTGATAAGCTCCGGGGGACAGCTCCTGGGTATCCCAGACCCATAATAACGTTGCCTGTGAACGACCGGCGATGCCAAACCGCCCAAATAAAGCGGAACCGAGCTGATGATCTCCCAACCATACCTGGACTTGCTGTTTCTCAGCCTGGAAATCTGGCGGGGAAAGCACCTCAAAACTGACCAGATCTCCAATATACAACCCGCCTTCAGGGTGATAACGAACCACAAACCCATTGTTGGACGATGGCGCTACCCCGGCAGAATATTCCTCCGGAGGTGCTTTGGGCGCCATTTCTGTAGCAGATAAAGTTCGAGAAGAAGGAGGGTTAACCCTTAAATCGGCTGCCGCCTCGCCAGCCTTGTCCGGGATTTGATTCACACCATAAGTCAAATTTGCAAACTGGCAGGCAGGCGAAAACAACGATACAAGCAACAGGAATACCGGCAACCAACGCTGCACCAGGGGTGATTTCATAGGCCATATTATAATAAGCCCAGATCGCCTTCTCAGAGAACTTCAACCCCACTTTTAAACCTTACGGAGGTTCACATGGCTCATCTTTTCGTCCCGGGTCCGGTGGATGTAGACCCTGAGGTCGCCCAACAACAGACTCGCCCGATGGTTGCTCATCGCAGCAAGGAATTCGAGGAAATTTTTCACCGCGCGGCAGACAAATCCAAAGCCTTATTCGGCACCCAGCAGCGGGTGTTTATCAGCACTTCGTCGGGGACGGGTTTGCAGGAAGCGGCGATGCGCAATCTGGTCAGGGAACGCGTGCTGGTGTGTATCAATGGCGCTTTCAGCAAACGCTGGTATGAAGTCGCCACCACGAACGGAAAAACCACCGGAAAACTGGAAGGCGAATGGGGCAAACCCATCCTGCCCGAGCACGTCGCAGCAGCCTTACAGGAAGTTCACTACGACACCGTGGCGGTGGTCCATAACGAAACCTCGACCGGGTTGATGAATCCGGTCCCGGAAATCGCCCAGGCAGTGCGCGAGACCAGCCCCGATACATTGATCTGCGTCGATACCGTGTCCTCGCTGGGCGGCGTGGTCTTTGAGATGGATAAGTGGGGACTGGATTTTGTTTTGACCTCATCTCAAAAGGCGCTGGCCCTGCCACCCGGCATCTCTCTGGCGGCAGTTTCCGAGCGCGCTATGGAGCGGGCCAAAGAAGTGCCTGACCGCGGCTGGTATTTCGATTTATTACGCCTGGAAAAACATCGCCTGGCAAACTCCACGCCTGCCACGCCAGCGGTATCGCTCATATACGCTCTGGATTACCAGATGGACCGTATCCTGACTGAAGGTATCGAAGCACGCGCCGACCGGCACGCGGCTATGCGCCGGCGAGTGGAAGATTGGGCAAAGCAACGGGGTTTCGCCATGTTTGCCGAGGATGGCTACCGCTCCAATACGGTGAGTTGTGTGACCAACCTGCGAGAAATGGATATTTCAGGGTTGAACAAATTCCTGGGCGAGCGCGAAATGCGCATTTCCAACGGTTATGGCGATCTGAAAAACAAGACTTTCCGCATTGCCCATATGGGCGAGATTCACATGGCGGATTTGCAAATCCTGCTGGCTGCCATGGATGAATATCTCGCCAAAAACCATTCCTAGACAGGCGCTCGATGAGCCAGGATCCAAACGCAACATACCCGGTAACTTTCGAGCGCCTGGTGTATGGCGGCGAGGCGCTGGGACGCCTGCCCGATGGGCGGGCTGTTTTTGTGCCTTTCGTGCTCCCGGGAGAACAAGCGGAAATCCGCCTGGTCGAAGATAAACCCCGTTTTGCACGCGGCGTACTGGTCCGGTTGATCACCTCCTCTCCCGAGCGCATCCAACCGCGCTGTATGCACTTCACCGAGTGCGGAGGCTGCCACTACCAGCACATGAGCTATCCCGCCCAATTAAAAGCCAAAACCGATATATTGATCGACCAGCTGGAACGCATCGGGAAATTGAACAACCCGCCGGTGCGCCCTGCCATACCGGCTTTCAGCCCGTGGAATTACCGCAACTATATCCAGTTCCATCAGGACCCGGCGGGTAAGCTGGGTTATGTGCGTTTTGATGGGCAGGGTGTGCTGGCAATTCAGGAATGCCATTTGCCAGAACCGCCCTTGAACAAAACCTGGCCCCGCTTTGACCTGGAACCCATTCAAGGCCTGGAAAGAATAGGTTTGCGCCTGGGAACCTATGGGGATGTTTTGCTTACCCTGGAGAGCAGCGAGCCGGAAGCTGCCGATTTCAGTGTGGACTTCGATCTATCGGCCGTTCATCTGGGTCCGGAAAACTCCATTCTGCTTGCCGGGGACGATCACGTGATTATGGAAGTTCTGGAGCGAGCCTTTCGAGTTTCCGCAGGGTCATTTTTCCAGGTGAACACAATCGTCACAGCCCTGCTGGTCAGCCAGTTGTTGGAAGCAGTAAACCCTTCCCGGGAAGAGCTTGTCCTGGATGTCTATTGCGGTGTCGGCCTGTTCAGCGCTTTCCTGGCAGAGCGTGCCGGGCAGGTAGTTGGGGTGGAGGCGTCTCCGTATGCGGTCTACGACTTCGAAGTCAACCTGGCTGAGTTCGACAACGTGAGCATCTACGAGGGAGAGGCGGGAGAAGTTCTACCGCTCCTGGAGCTGCATCCCGCTATTGTTGTGCTCGACCCACCCAGGGCAGGGGTGGAAATCCCCGCCCTGGAAGCGGTGATCGAGATGGCGCCGCGCCTCATTGCGTATGTCTCCTGCGACCCGGCCACCCTGGCGCGGGATGCACGCCGGCTGGTAGCAGGGGGATACCGCCTGGAAGAAGTAACCCCATACGATCTTTTCCCACAGACGTATCACATCGAAAGCCTTAGTCTCTTCCGGAAAACACCCGATTGAACACTCCCGAAAATTAACCCACAAAATGCTTGACATTCTCCCCGATTCCGGTATAATTAGAACATAAGTTCTGATATTTCCGGAACCACACCTCACCGTCGAGCGGGAGAAGCCTGCAGGATGATGATTCTGATGTTGCCAACCGAAAGATCTTCCAATAATTCGGAACCCGCATCCGCAGGGTATTCAGGAAAACCCCTCGCCCAAAAGTTGGGATTGAAACCGGGAATGCGGGCGTTGGTGCTGAACGCGCCCAAAGAATATGGGGATTTCTTCGAGGTATTCCCCGACGGTGTTGAATGGGTTTCCGGGGAAGAACCGGGAGCGGTGGATTTTATCCATCTCTTCGTCACCAGCCAGGTTAAGCTGGAACAAACCTTGCAGACAATGAAGCCGCGGATTTTACCGGAAAGACTCATCGGTGAAAAGCAATCCCCTTCTGGCAAGCGGTATGGCATGATCTGGGTCTCGTGGCCGAAAAAGGCCTCTGGAGTGCCAACCGATCTGGACGAAAATTGGATCCGGCAGCAAGCCCTGCAATTGGGTCTGGTCGATGTAAAAGTAGCGGCGATCGACGAAGTCTGGTCTGGTCTGAAACTTGTAATCCGTGTGCAAGACCGGTGAGCAACGCTGTTTCAAATGGATGCTCGCTCTGGAGGCAAATATGAACGTAGGCATGTTGTGGTTCGATAACGATACCAAATCCGAAATCAAAACAAAAATCAAGCGCGCCGCAGTCTATTATCAGAAAAAATACGGGCAGTTCCCTAACCTGTGTTACGTCCATCCCAGCATGGTGAATGGGGATTCGGTAAAAGCCGAGGGGATCGAGATCCGCACGACACGTTCCGTTTTGCCGCATCATTTTTGGATTGGCGTGTATAGCGAGCCGCCGCTGGCGGAAAAATCCGAGGTCAGCCTGTCTAAAAGCAATCACTGATCTGCTGCGGTAGCGGCTACCAGCATATTCAGCGCCACCGGCATCTCGATCTGGCTGGTTTTGACCCCCCGGTCGATTTCCAATAACTTATGGTACACGGCTTCCAGGTCAGGCAATGAAAATTGCCTGACCTGCTCGTTTAATTTTCGCGCAACATAGGAATGAACTTTTACAAGTCGAGCGATATCGGCTTCTCCGCCGCCATCGTCGACCACCTCACGCGCCATCAACAGCAGCCGGAACTGGCGCACAACCATACCAAACAGGCGCAGCGGATCTTCATCCTCCAGCAGGCGAGTCAATAATTCCATCGCCCTGGTTGCATTGCGCAACCCCAACGCATCGACCAGGTCAAAAACGCTGGTTTCTGCGATATCAGCGACCAGCAAGACCACATCATCCAGCTCAATCTCGCCTCGGTAGTTGACATACGCCAGCAGCTTTTGCAATTCATGGTCGGCGGTGCGCGTGTCGGTACCTACCAGGTTGCTTAGCGCCCCGGCTGCGTCCAGGCTGATCTGCCCCCCCAGCTCGCGCGCGCGACTCTGGATCCAGCGCGCCATAGCCGCTCCTCGGGGAAGCTGGTAAGCCCGGATAAACACCCGTGTTGGATTTTGTTTGGCCCATTTGACCAACCAGTGATCGTGGACGCGTTTGCTGCTGTAAGGCGCCGCCAGTTCGACATCCTCCAGCGTGGTGTATTCCGCCAGCACCAGCGCTGTCGATGCGGGAATCTCCTCCAGTAAAGCCAGAAAGGCTTCACGCGCGGCTTTGCCGCTCCCATCGCCAGATGTCTCATTGGTAGTTCCATCTATGCCAGTGGTTTTCCGCCTGAAACGCGCCAGGGGGTGGTGGAGAATCACCACGCGCCGGTCTGCCAGAAAAGGCAGCGCCAGAGCAATATTGCGCAATTCTTCAAGGGTAGCGTTGCGCCCATCCAAAATACTGACATTCATATCCCCCATGCCGCCACTGGCTGACCGATCTTGGATTTCTTTGATAGCCTGTTGAATGGCGAACTCATTATCCCCATGGAACAGGTACACTACCGGTTTGCTGCTCATTTACTTATCCGCGGGTACTCACCCGGTGCACAGGAATGCCGTTTTTCACCGCACTTTCCACTCCCAAAATTTCCAGATTGCCTGGCTCGCCAGAGGTGGTAAAACGCCTTTGCAGTTGATTACCTAAAGGTTGGGCCAGAATCAGCGCCAGGGTAGCGAACATGGCGGCAAAAGATAACCGTTCGAATTTATCGCGTAACCGCGGCCCGGCGCCAAACATGGTCAGCGCCCCTGCCAGCCCCGCCAGCGCGCCGCCGGTGACGAAATTGGTGCCACAATTAGGATGGACAGCCAGGTTCTGCTCACCTGCCCGCATTCGCCGTAATGCTTCGTGGGCAGCGCTTTCAACCGCTTCCGCAGGCACTTCCCCCAAAATCCAAAAACCGCCCGTATTGGAATAACCTGCCATATTCATCCTCGGGAAGCGCGCCGCCAGCAAATGCAGGGTTGCATGTTCCAACCCGTGATTGCGCCGGATGCGCGATATCGGCTCAAAATTTAACAGTGAATCCAGTAAACCAGCCATGTGTGGATCGCTCTCCTTCCATCCATGGATCAAGGGCGGAAACCCACCCTGAAAGTGGGGAATTGGGATGTTCGCTGCAGGTGATTATACATTTAATAACTAATCCCGCAGGCTTTACCTGCGGGAAAATTTTACTTAAAGCGCCTGGCGGGCTCCTGATTGCCGGTTTACCCGCAGTTCAGCCCAAAAACGATCACGCGCCTTCAATTCCCCGGCGCAGCGGTTGCCGGCCCTGGCACGCTGACCGGTTTTCCGGAGGTGGCGCGCAAGAACCCCAGAAACATCAGGATAGCGCCTAACAACTCGCTAAAGTAAAGCCAATCTGCCAGCCCGGCTTTGATAAACGAACCGCCCAAAGCCGGCAGCAACGCGCCGGCAGCAATCAGGACGTTGCCTACCATCCGATCGAACAAAACTCGTTTTCGCCAGAAGATAAACGCGGAATAGAGTGCACCACCAACCAGTCCGAGGGTGCCATAAACGTTCAACAATATCGTCAACGTAATGATCGCGCCGCTGCGAACTATAATGTCCCGATATTGAGAGCTTACGGGGTCGGCGATATTGTAACTGGCAGCCGCTTCAGTGACCGGAGCGATGAATACCAGCACGGCTGCGATAACCGACACCACAGCCAGTATGCCCGTCAGAGTCGGCGCCACATTACGTTTGCGTACCAGCAAGTGGATGGTGCCCTGTCCCAACCAGGCGGCGGTGAGCATGGCGCCACTCAGGTACCATAATTTAAGGATAAATTCGCTATAGAATAGCGACAGGTACAGTTCCCCAAACGTACCCAACCCATATAAAACCAGTCCAAAACCCCACAAAAGAAGGTAAGTGCCTCTTTTTACACGATAACGGTTCAGCACCGCGCCTGCAAAAATCGCAGTCATCAGGGTGGAAAACAAAGGCAAATAATTCATCACGCCCTTCCTCTCTCCTCTACATTTTCCATCAAGTGCCGGGTGTAAGTCCCAGAACAGCCAAAATGATGATTGCTAAAGTCGCCAGCAAACCTGCAGCAAGCAAGAAAAAAACCAGCGGCATCAGCCAGCGCATCAGGCGCCCGCTGGAGAAACGCTTGCTCTTCAAGCGTTTATCTTGATCATCCCCGGTTGCTGCGCTCATAGGCCTCCATGGTTTCCAGCAGGGTGAGCATCACCAGATCGGTAAAGCTAGTTAATTTCCTCAGCATATCGCTCCACACCCTGGGCGAAGTCACCACAGCTTCTTCATAGACATATAAAACAGAATCCATAACCAGATCGCGAAAATACAAAAAAGCCTTAATGGCTTCGATGGTGGTCAGGTTGCAGCGCCGCGCCTGTGAGGCGTATTCAAAGCCCAGGGCGCGCGCTTCTGCGGCTGCTTTTTGCCCGTTAGCGCCCATATAGGCCATCAGGCTTTGCACGGTAGCCCGCCCACTCCGGCGGTACTGGTCGCGCGCCTCGCTATCCAGCTTGCGATACCAGCTTTCCGATTCCAGCTCGCCTTCACCAATGTGCAGGCGGGTCATACGTAAAGCCGTCTGCCCCACCTGTTCGATATCTGCCTGCCCCTCCGCGTTATGGGATTGCAGCCATAATCCAACGTCACTGCGCCGATAACGCCGGTGACCTCCACGAGTGCGATGTACAGGCAACTCTCCTTGATCCGACCAGTTACGAACGGTGCTTGGATGTACCCCCAACAATTTTGCTACTTCTCCCAGGCTTAACCACTCTTCTCCCATATAAGTCCTTGTTTTTCTTCAGGATATCAATCTGCCGACATAGCCGCACGTTCGACCAGTGAAAGCTCCTCGTCTGCTTGCTGGCGGAATCGGGTGACGCTAACAAAGCGCAACATAATCAAGGAAATTAACATAAAACCAGAAAGAATAGCAAAAACGGTCATATACCCGGCGACCGGATTACCAGTAAAGCGGGCGACGGCATCGCGTACCACCCCGGATAACAATGAACCGGTCAACCGTGAAAACGCGTTTGCCATTCCCCAGGCCCCGATAAATAAGCCCACATTGCCGGGAGTGGTCATATCGAGCATCAGGGACAGGTTGGAGGTGGTGGAAAGCCCGGTGCCCACCCCCAGACTGATCACACCCAGATAAAAACCGCTCAATCCACTTACCACTGGGCTGGCGACAATCAATAAAAACCCGATCAGGGCGAGAATGCCACCCCAGCGGGCAACCGCTTTTTTCTCCAATCGACCTTCTAAAAAGCCGGAGACCAGCAAAGAGACCAGAACACAGATACCCCAGATAGCAGTAATGCGCGTGGTAGAGCGCACGCTCATCTCAAAAGCCTCGGCGCCAAATGGCTCCAGGAGCACATCCTGTCCAAGTATAGCAGCCAGCAGGATGATCAGATACCAGAAGAACAACCGCGCCTGGCGGTTTTCAAATACCGCGCGAAATAAGGTTCCCCAACTGTATTCTTCACTGTGAACCAGACGTGTAAAACGTTCTTCCAGGCGGAACAGCCCGAGCAGCCCAATGACCAGCGCCACCAGGCTGACCACCCGAAAAGCCTGGATAAGAATTTGCGGTGAATAGGGGTCGAGCAAGCGGCTGAGCACAATGGCAGTGGCGATGATACTGACAATCATCATAAAAAACATGATGGCCACCGTCCGGCCGCGGCCGCCTTCTCCAGACACTTCCGTGGCCAGCGAGAAGTAGCTAACTGAGGCCAGGTTAAAACCCATCCCCCAGGCGCCAAATGCAATCAGGCCTGACGCCAGCCCCAATGGGAAATTGGTATCCATTAAAAAGGCAACCTGAGGGGAAAGCGCCACACTGATCACACACAAAATCAGACCCAGCAGGATATACGGGCTACGCCGGTAACCGAACACCGGATGGCGATCAGAGAAAGAACCGATGGCAACCTGAATTGGTGAAAGCAGATAGGGAAGCGAAGCCAGAATGGCAACCAGGGTGGCTGAAAGGGCCAGCTCCTTGATCATCACCCGGTTCAGGGTGCTGTTGATCGGCACCAGGGTCATGGCAACCGCAGCGTGAATTAAACCGAGCTGGATACGTTTGCGCAGCATCAGCCCTCCCGGTCAGAGATTACATGGCGTCTCGGGAACTCCCATGCGCTAGATCCCCGATTGACAAGCAAAATTGTACCTTTCGATTCCAGTGGGTCAATGTAGATTTTGTAGATTTTTTGTAGGGAATTGCTTAATGAAATTAACCAGCTGGCTCAAGCGTCAGGATTTCGTCTACCAGGCGGGTAAAAGCGCTCTTATCCTGGCAGGTGAGCAACCGCTTACGCAGCGAATCCGGCAGCCGGAAGGGACTGATATAACGGCTGGCATGTTTCCGGAACAATACCAGCCCGAGTCGCTCTCCATAAAACGCCAGGGAGCGTTCCAGATGGCTCAATAATACCTGGCGGACTTCGTCAGGCGGCACGTTTACCCGTTCCCGCCGGCTGAAAATCCATGGATTGCCGATCGCGCCACGCCCGATCATCACCCCTGCCACGCCGGTATGGGCTTTCATTCTCTCGATGTCGTCCACGTTGCGCACATCCCCGTTGCCAATCACGGGAATAGAAACCGCCTGGCGAATTTCTGCAATGGCGTCCCAGTCTGCCTGCCCGCCATACCCCTGCTGTTTGGTGCGCCCATGTACCGCCAACAAAGCGCCCCCCTGTTCCTCAACAATACGCGCAATCAACAGGTAATTACGGGTGGCATTATCCCACCCCAGGCGAATCTTCCCCGTCACCGGCACATCCAGCGCCTGACTTAATTTGCGAAAGGTGCGCGCAATGGTCAGCGGCGAACGCAACATCCCTGCCCCGGCGCCACGCCCGGCGACGCTTTTATCCGCACAACCCATATTGATATCGATAAAATCCGGCCCCAATTCTTGCAAGCGCAGAGCCGCCGCCAGTAAACGATCCGGATCGTGATCAAAGATCTGAAAGGCCACCGGTCGCTCTTGTGGATCAAAAATCAACTTCCGGTTGACTTCCGGGTTGCCGGTAAACAGGTGGATGACGCTGATAAACTCGGTATAGCTGACGGCTGAGCCCAGCTCCCGGCACAGGGACCGGAATGGCAGATCCGAAAAACCATCCATGGGCGAAAGGATCAAATCGCCATATACAGGCAGGTTACGGATATAAAAAGATGGCTTTTCAGGAATAATATTCGTCATTGGCTGGAATTTTCGTAAGCGTACCCTGGACCGGCGCGGTTATTTACCCAACAGGAAACGCAGAGCGTCCAGCAACCGGTCGACGGATTCCTGGCGGGCGTTATATCCCATCAGGCCAATTCGCCAGACCTTGCCTTTGAGTTCCCCCAACCCGCCGCCAATTTCAATCCCATATTCCTGCAGTAATTTCTGGCGGGTCAGCAGGTCATCCACGCCCTGAGGGATGCATACCGTGGTCAGGGTGGGCAGGCGGTGAGCTTCGGGAACGTGGAATTCCAGGCCGAGTCCCTGCAAACCTTCCCATAATCGCCGGGCAAAGAAACGGTGGCGTTCCCAGCGTTGCTCCAGACCTTCCTCCGCTACCAGGCGAAGCGCTGCGAACAACCCATAAGCCGTGGAAATCGGCGCGGTATGATGATACTGCCGCTCGGCGCCCCAATATTTACCCAACAAGGTCAGATCCAGGTAGAAACTGGTTACCGGAGAATGCCGGTTTTGCAACCTCGCCTCAGCCGCCGGGCTGAATGTAAGCGGGCTTAAGCCGGGAGGGCAGGAGAGATTCTTCTGAGCGCCGCTATAACAGGCATCCACCTCCAGGCGATCGACGGACACCGGAAGGCCACCCAGGGAAGTAACCGCATCCACCAGGAGCAACCCGTCCTGTGCATGGACCAGGTCGGCAATCCCTTCCAGGGGTTGTAATGCGCCTGTGGAAGTTTCTGCATGTACCAGGGCGACGAGTTTTTCTTGCCTGGCAGCCAGCGCCTGGCGAATATCGTCCAGCGAAAAAACTTGACCCCAGGGTTTACTGATCACGCGCACATCCGCGCCATATCGGCGCGCCATCTCACTGATGCGCATTCCAAAGTATCCATTCACGCAAACCAGAACCCGGTCTCCCGGCTCTACCAGGTTGGCGACTGCTGCTTCCATCGCGGCTGTCCCCGTGCCCGGCACAGCCAGGGTCAGCGGGTTGGTGGTTTCAAAGGTATATCGCAGAAGTTCCTGTATGCGATTCATCAGCGTGAGGAATACCGGATCCAGGTGCCCTAACAGGGGGACCGACATTTTTTGCAATACGCGCGGATCGGCGTTACTTGGCCCCGGGCCGAGCAGCAAACGGTTGGGGATATCGAGATCGGTTGTGTCGCGAGGGATTTCCCTGGTATGGGTCATGGTTTGCTCCTTCACTGGCAAAGCCCTAAGTTGCCAGCCTCTGCGAATTATTGTTCCTGTTTTTCGCCAGCGCCTTTGTCGGGTAAAAGCGCCTGCTCCAGCGCCTGGCGTAAAGACCTGACTTCAATAATTTGAATGTTTTCCGGCCATTTTTCGCCTTTGCGCAGGTGTTTGGGCACAATTGCCTGTTTAAATCCCAGCTTTGCCGCCTCACGCAGGCGCGCAGGCATCTGGCTGACGGTACGCAACTCACCAGATAACCCGATTTCACCGATTAATACCGCTTCGGCGCGCACCGGGCGATCTTTCACTGAAGACGCAATTACCGCGGCGATCGCCAGGTCAGCAGCTGGCTCATCTACCTGCAGCCCGCCGACAACGTTGATGAAAATATCCTGATCGGCAAGGCGCAGACCTACCCGGCGGGTGAGCACCGCGGTCACCAGCAGCAATCGGTTGAAATCAACTCCGTTAGGGGTGCGGCGCGGATTGCCGAATGAGGTCGGGGAAGTCAGGCCCTGCAATTCTACCAGGAGCGGGCGAGTGCCTTCCATGGTGACCGCGATGGCTGAGCCGGGCGCGTTTACCAGCCGTTCTGCCAGGAACGCCTCGGATGGGTTCAATACCTCCGCCATACCCCGTTCCTGCATTTCAAACACTCCCACCTCGGCCGTGGCGCCGAAGCGATTCTTCACCGAACGCAGCAGGCGGTAAGATTGAAACCGGTCGCCTTCCAGGTAGAGGACGGTATCCACGATATGCTCCAGCACACGAGGACCGGCGATGGCGCCTTCTTTGGTGACATGCCCGATTAAAAACACCGCGATCCCGCTGGATTTGGCCAGCTCACGCAGGCGGGATGCGCCTTCCCGCACCTGGGTTACGCTACCAGAAGACGAATCCAGGCCGGGAAGATAGACGGTCTGGATCGAATCGATCACCAGCAGGCGCGGCTTTAGCTGGTTTACATGCTCCAGTATGGCTTCCAGGTTGGTTTCGGTAACCAGAAACAATGCTTCGGGCAAAGGTGGATGCTTGCCATCAGTGAGGTGGGTCAGGCGCAGGGCGCGCATTTTGATCTGGCGTTCGGATTCTTCCCCGGAAACATACAACACCGTTTGCTCCCGCGCCATTTCCAGGGCCATTTGCAGGGTCAGTGTGGATTTACCAATTCCCGGGTCGCCGCCAATCAGCACAATCGATCCGGGGACAATCCCGCCACCCAGCACCCGGGCAAACTCGCCGATCGGGAGACGCAGGCGCTCTTCCACATCCCCGGTGATCTCGGATAGACGACGTGGGGTCGAACTGGCGCTGATGCCCACCATTGCCCGGCGTCCCGCAGTTTGTTCCTGGATGACCTCTTCAAGCATGCTGTTCCAGGCGCCGCATTCAGGGCAACGCCCCAGTGGGCGAGGGGCGCTGCGCCCGCATTCCTGGCAAACGTATCGTGTTTTCAGTTTGGCCATGCGTTTTCTCGATTAATCACTTTTTTTGTGCAGAAGCGATAATTTAGCCGTGGTCTTCATTATAAGGTGATTAAACAAGAAGGGGCTGTCCATTTTGGGGACAGCCCCGATAAATCTGGGTGGATTAAATGATTCCACTCAGGCAGCAGCCATTTCCTCAGTTGATTCCTGGCCGTTGATTTCCTTGCCGGGCTCATTTACCAGCCGCTGGAGGATGACCTGGTCTTCCTCGCCCATGGCGATTTCGATGTTATCTCCATCGATAAAGTCACCCGAGAGCAGCATGTCCGACAGCCGGTCTTCGATCTGGCGCTGGATCACCCGGCGCAGCGGCCGGGCGCCCATTTCGGGGTCAAAGCCTTTTTCCGCCAGCCAATCGATGGCATCCTGACGAGGCAGCAATACGATTTCGTGTTCTTCCAGGCGGGTGGCAACTTTAGCCAGTTCAAGGGAAACAATCTTGCGGATATCTTCCCGACTCAAAGCCCGGAAAACGATCACCGAATCGAGACGGTTGATGAATTCTGGACGGAAAACCCGTTTCAGTGAGTCGGTTAACTTCTTACGCATATCCTGATAGGCCACGCGTTCTTCTTCGTCTTCAGCTCGCTGCAGGTTAAACCCGAGCGAAGTCTGGCGTTTGATCATTTCTGCGCCTACATTCGAGGTCATGATGATCATCGCATTACGGAAGTCCACCTTGCGGCCGCGTGCATCACTCAGATGCCCTTCTTCCATGATCTGCAACAGCATATTATGCACTTCTGGGTGCGCTTTTTCGATTTCATCGAAGACCACGATCGAATAGGGTCGCCGGCGAATGGCCTCAGTGAGTTGCCCGGCATCATCATAGCCAACATAACCGGGAGGGGCACCCACCAGACGGCTGGCGTTATGGCGTTCCATAAACTCCGACATATCCAGCTGCACCAGGGCTTCTTCCGTGCCAAACAGGAAACGCGCCAGCGACTTGGTCAGTTCGGTTTTCCCCACGCCAGTCGGCCCGAGGAACATGAAAGAACCGATCGGCCGGCGTGGATCTTTTAAACCGGCGCGAGCGCGGCGCACTGCCTTGGAGATGCTTTCGATGGCCTCTTCCTGCCCGACAATTTCCTTCATCAACTCTGCTTCCAGGCGCAACAGGCGTTCTGATTCTTCCTGGGCAATCTGCATCACCGGTACCCCGGTCCACATCGAGACTACCTCGGCAATGTCATCGGCGGTGACGGTCGGGCTGCTCGCCCGATCCCAGCCGGTACGCAGGCGCTCCAATTGGCGCTCCAAACCTTCCTGGCGTTCCAGCATTTCCTGAGCATCGTCATAACGCCCATCTTCCAGCGCCAGGGCATGGTTGGCGCGCAGGTCGCGCAACTGCTGCATCAGGTCCTTGGCAGTTTTGGCTGCCGGGCTCTTATACATACGCACCCTGGATGAAGACTCGTCGATCAGGTCAATGGCCTTATCCGGCAGGAAGCGCTCGGTGACGTAACGGGCGGAAAGGCGCGCGGCGGCATCCAGCGCATCGTCCGAGATGGTCAGGCGGTGATGCTCTTCATAGGCGCCGCGAACTCCGCGCAGGATCTCCATCGTTTCGTCCAGCGACGGTTCTTCCACCATCACCGGTTGGAAACGCCGTTCAAGGGCCGCGTCGCTTTCAATGTGCTTGCGGTACTCGTCCAGCGTCGTAGCGCCAATCACCTGCAGTTCGCCCCGCGATAATGCCGGCTTGAGGATATTGGCTGCATCCACCGATGAACCGGCAGCGCCCGCACCCACCAGCATATGCACTTCGTCGATAAACAAGATAGCTTCGGCTGCCTTCAGCTCATCGATCACGCGCTTCAAACGTTCTTCAAATTGTCCACGATACATGGTCCCGGCGACCAGCGAGCCAACGTCCAGTTGAAGGACGCGTTTATCCAGCAGTGGGGCGGGAACATCCCCCTCCACGATTCGCTGCGCCAGTCCTTCCACGATGGCGGTTTTTCCAACACCGGGTTCGCCAATTAATGCCGGGTTGTTTTTCGTCCGGCGGGCGAGAATCTGGATCACCCGCTCGATTTCCGTCTGACGCCCAATCACCGGATCCAGCTTGCCTTCTTCCGCCATCTGAGTCAGATCGACAGCCAGCTGGTCCACCATAGGTGTTTTGGCTTTCTTTTTCTCTTCACGTTCGCTGCTTCGACGCTCGCTCGCACTGGAGCGTGAAGTGGAACTCTCCTGAAGCACCCGGCGTGTCTGCCGGCGAATCTGCTCGGCGGTAACCCCCAATTTGCGCAGGACATCAATCGCCACGCCTTCACCATGACGTACCAATCCGAGCAAGAGATGCTCGGTGCCGATATAGTGATGGCCCATGCGCCGGGCTTCGTCGACCGCAAATTCAAGTACCTGCTGAGTGCCGGGTGAAAGGTCCAGCTTGCCGCCCCGATACTGACCGGTACCGGTCATTCGTTCCACGATTTCCTGCACCCGATCTGCTTCCAGTCCCAGCTCACGCAAGACTCGCCCGGCAACGCCACCTTCCTCCCGGATTAATCCCAGGAGCAGGTGCTCAGTTCCAATATAATTGTGGCGCATACGCTCAGCTTCCTGGTGAGCCAGGCTAAGCACTCTGCGCGCTCTTTGTGTAAAACGTTCCATTCCTGACAAAGTAATACCTCCTGTCTTGCACAACCGGGCCTACACGATATTCGATACGGCATTCCTGTTGATTGCGAGACAATTTGTCCAATTGGATTCTACCAGAGTTTCGATTTTGCTTTCATTTCGAAAGAGTTAATGTCTTCTAAGTTTTTTGTAAGATTTATCTCCCGCTGGCAAAAAAATAAAAGCGCACCCGGAGGATGCGCTTTCTCATTTACCTTGCCAGCCGGTTGGGCTTCAGGCTTCCGTTTCTTCTTCCGTAACTTCTGCCTCTTGCTCTTCCGTCTCGCTGAGCACTTCAGCGGCATCCTCTTCGCCTTCTTCTGTCTTTCCGGCGTCGAGTTCCACATCCAACTCTGCTTCCGTGTCCAGATCATCGACTTCTTCTGCCAGCGCCATCTTCCAGTCGAGATCTGCATAGGCGGCAGAATCTACCTTGCGCAGGCTCAAACCGATTCTGCGCCGGTCGGTTTCAACCTTGATAATCCGCAGGGTCAGGCGGTCGCCTTCCTGGACAACTTCCTTGGGATGTCCGATGCGCTGTTCGCTTAATTCCGAAATGTGGATCAGCCCTTCCAGGTCGTCATCATCTTCGATTTTTGCGAAAGCGCCGAACTTGGTCAGGTGCGTGATTGTTCCCTCGACCAGCTTTCCAACCTGCAGGTTTTTGGCTTTCCGCACCCAGGGATCTTCTTGAAGCTGGCGGATAGACAGGCCAATCCGGCGGCGATCCCGGTCCACATTGATCACCTTGACCTCCACCTGCTGGCCGACTTCCAGCACCTCGCTGGGATGTTCGATGCGATCCCAGGAAATTTCAGACAGGTGTACCAGGCCGTCAGCCCCGTCAATGTTGACGAAGGCGCCAAAATCCGCCAGGCTGGTTACCCGGCCGGTACGCACATCGCCTTCACCCAATTCATCCAACAACCTTTCTTTGAGGGCTTCGCGCGTTTCTTTTAATGCTGCCCGCTCGGAAAGGATCAAACGCCGCCGACCGCGGTCTACTTCGATCACGCGCACCTTGATCGGTTCATCGACCATTTTCGACCAGCGTTGCTCTTGAGAATCGCCTTCCTTACTGATACGTCTCAAAGCTGACACCTGAGACGCAGGTACAAATCCACGCAATGTGCCAATCGGCACGATCAGGCCGCCTTTGTTGTAGCCGGTGATGCGCGCCTCAAAGGTTTCATCCGATTGGAGCAGGGATTCCACGTACTCCCAATCTTTTTCTTCCTTGGCGCGCACATAGGACAACAAAACGTTACCATTCTGATCTTCAGATTTGATAACATAAACGGGAATGGTGTTGCCTTCTACCAGTAATGTATTGCGTTCGGCATCATCCAGACGTTCCAACTCGCGAGTGTGGATTACGCCTTCGGATTTTGCCCCTATACTGACCAGAATTTCATCCTCACCGACATGCATGATGGTTCCCTCACGGATTTCCCCCGGGGCGGGGATTTCCAGCTCGAGGTCGGTTTGTTCTAACAGATCTTCCATCGAGGGCATATCTGTCTGTTCAGTTTTAGGAAGATTTGCCTGCAATTCCTCCTCTGCCCCAGTCTGGGCGCGATTCTCTTCCATACGTTGGTTACTCCGAATCATAGAAATGTCTTCACATTATAAATGTGTTCTGCCCGGTTGACAACCTTTATCAAACATTCATCAACGGTTATAATGAAAGCCGCATGGTTAGGAAATAAAATGCGACCTGTTTATCCGTTTACCGCTATCGTAGGGCAAAATCGTATGAAACGGGCGCTGATCATGAACGCCATCGATCAGCGCATCGGGGGTGTTCTGATTCGCGGCGAACGGGGTACTGCCAAATCCACTGCGGCGCGCGCCATGGCCGCATTGTTACCCGATATTGAAGTCTTCGCCGATTCTCCTTTCAACGATGACCCGCATGCCCCGTCGACCTGGTCGGATTGGGCGAAAGAACATGTAGCCGCCGGCGGCAATAACAACATTGTCAAGCGCCGGGTACCCTTTATCGATCTGCCGGTCAGCGCAACCGAAGACCGCGTGGTGGGGACGCTGGATATCGAAAAAGCCATCCAGAAGGGCGAACGCCATTTTGAACCCGGTGTATTGGCTGCCGCTCATCGCGGCCTGTTGTATATCGACGAAGTAAACCTGCTGGACGATCACGTGGTGGATATCCTGCTGGATTCCGCCGCCATGGGAGTTAACGTGGTGGAGCGCGAGGGTATTTCCTTCGTTCATCCGGCACGCTTTATTCTGGTCGGTACAATGAATCCTGAAGAGGGCGATCTTCGACCCCAATTGCTGGATCGTTTTGGCCTGTCTGTGGAGCTGGTTGGCATCCGCGATGCCCGTGACCGGGTGTTGATCATGGAACGAAACCTGGCATTCGAGGCCGACCCTGAAGAATTCGGCCGCCAGTGGCAGTCTAAAGAACGGGAGTTATCTTCCCAAATAGCCCGGGCGCGCAAGCTGGTAGATCGGGTGACCTATACCAAACGTGATTTACTCTCCATCGCCGCATTAAGCACCGATCTGAATGTGGATGGTCATCGCGCCGATCTGGTGCTGCTAAAAACTGCCCGCGCCAACGCCGCCTTCGAAGGTCGCCTGGCAATTAACAGCCGGGATATCGCCCTGGCAGCCGAGCTGGCCTACCCTCACCGCATCAAACGGGGCCCCTTCCACCAAAGCGAAATCACCTCTGAGCAGCTCCAGGAACGTATCGATCAACTTTATGGACAAAGCAGCAGCCCGGAGATGAACGAAGAGCCGGTACCTGTGGACGATGAGGTGATTGAGAAAAAAAAAAGGGTCGGTTAGGTGAAGACGAGGGGGAAGAACAGGCAGACGAGCAGGGTTCGGTAAATCCTTCAACGCAGAACGTTTTTCAATCCCTGGATGCAAACTGGTGGGATGGCGGACAGAAAGTACGTCCCGGCGAGGCTTTTACGCCGCGCCGCTTGGACAATCCCATTGATCGGATTACCCGCAGCAAAACGGGGCGCAGAACCCGTACCCGCACCGACCGGAAGCGTGGACGTTACATCCAGGCTCGCCCGGCACGGGGCAAGACGGATGATATTGCCTTTGACGCCACGCTGCGCGCTGCAGCGCCGTATCAGAAAAACCGCGGTGAACAGCGTGAACAGGTGGCTTTTGCCATCGAGCGGCAGGATTTACAACGTAAAATCCGGGTGAAGCGTACCGCTAACCTGGTGATGTTTGTTGTGGATGCATCCTGGTCTATGGCGGTTGCCGAACGCATGTCAGCAACCAAAGGCGCTATCCTCTCTCTGTTAACGGATGCCTACCAGCGGCGTGATCGGGTTGGCCTGATCGTGTTCCAAAAAAACCGCGCCTCGCTGGTCCTGCCGCCAACCAATTCCATCCAACTTGCCCAACGGGCGCTGGTGGATATTCCCGTGGGCGGAAAAACACCCCTCTCTGCCGGTCTGTATCTGGCTCTTCAGATTATCGTCCGCGAAAAACTCTCCCACCCGGATGTAATTCCCTTGATGATCCTGCTCACCGATGGGGCCGGCAACGTCGCCATGGGCAACCAGCCTCCACAAGTCGAGGCTCATCGCCTGGCGGATCAGATTGCGGAAGAAGGTATCCGCTGCGTGGTGGTCAACATGGAGCATGAGGCCTTCGACCAGGGTCTTGCGCAGTCCCTGGCGGATCACCTGAAAGCTCCTTGTTACACCCTGCATGAGTTAAAAGCCGAAACGCTTTACGCCGCGGTGCGCAACGAAATAGGTGGTTAAACCAGTATGCGCATTCTGGCGATTTTGTGCCTGATCTGGCTGGCCGCTTGCAGGCCGTCTCCCCCAGCTCCCACTCCAATTCCAGAAACCCTCTCCGCTCCCCGGATTTCGACTGCCACCTTGCCACCTGCCTCTCCCACTCCTGCTGTACACTTGACTCTGCTCAGCCAGTTGGGCAGGGGTATTGCGGAAGCCTTTGCCTGGTCCCCCGATGGAGCCCAACTGGCGGTTGCCTCAGCCACCGGAGTGTATCTATACCAGGCCGATACCCTGGAAGAAATCCAGGTCATCGGTCAGGGGTTGTGGGTAACCTCTATCGCCTTCAGCCGGAATGGGCAGCAACTGGCGCTGGGGTTGCGCAATGGCGGGGCGCGGGTGTGGGATTTTCCCACTAGCGCCTTTAGCCGCTCCCTGGAGGGCTCCAACGCCGCGGTGACCAGCATGGATTTCAGCCCGGATGGCAGCCAGCTTGCCATTGGCCGCGTGGACAGCACGTTATGGATCTGGCGATTAACCGATGGTCAGGTACGCCACCGCCTGCGCGGCCACAGCGATCGGGTGACGATGGTCGCCTACGGGGTACAACCGCTGGACGCCACACCGGGCGGGCATATGCTGGTTACCGCCAGCCGGGACGGCACCATCCTGGCCTGGAATAGCGGAACCGGCAGCAGTCTGGCTTATTTCAACCAGCATCAGCAGCCAGTAAACGCGGCGATATTTGCGCCGCTGCCTCCCGGCGTGGAGGCGGTCAACGAAAAACTGGCTACCGCCGGCGAGGATGGCACCATCCGCTTCTGGCTGCCCCAACAGAATTTACCCATACTCACCATGCAGGCTTTTGCCCCATCAGGTAACGTCCTGCCGGAAGCCGTGGGCATCCGGACGATCGCCTTTACCTCGGATGGAGGCGTCCTGGCATCGGGAGATAGCGTGGGGAATATTGCCTTATGGAATGCCATTACCGGCGAGCCATACCGGGCGTTTCAGGTTTATCGTAACAGCCCGGTGCGCCAGCTGGCCTTTCGTCCGGGCACGACCTTTCTCGGCTCTCTGGGAGACGATGGCATCATCCGCATCTGGAACGGCAACCCGGCTGCCAATGTCGATCAGACCGAACCGGAACCGCTTGCCAGCCTGGATCAGTTCAGCGGGGCTGTTTATGCTCTGGCGGCACAACCTGAAGGGAATATACTCGCCTCCGCACATGGCGATGGCGCGATCCGCTTATGGGATCTTTCCAACGGGGAATACCTTGCCGCATTGCGCGGGCATAATGGCTCGGTAACTGCCCTGGCTTACAGCCCGGATGGCTCCCGGCTGGTTTCTGGCGGGCGAGATGGAAGTTTGCGTATTTGGGATAGCTCCTCCGTCCCTGAGGTCCAGAACGAAGCATTATCTGTGCTGCTTGGGCATCGCAATATGGTGCTGGATGTGGTTTTCAGCCCCGACGGCAGCCGGGTTGTTTCATCGGGAGCGGATGGCACGGTACGTCTTTGGGAGATACAGGCAGGCCGCCAGATCAGTACCCTGCGCACCGGTCAGGATTGGGTAAACAGCCTGGCTTTCAGTTCAGATGGCCAATATCTGGCTGCCGGAGATGAACGAGGCGTATTGCAAATCTGGGAAGGCATTTCCTCTGTCTCACCGGTTCAATCCGGGGAGCCTTTCCAGGCCCAGGAAGGCGCAATTTTAGGATTGGCCTTCGCCCGGGAAGACAACCTGCTGGCCAGCAGTGGCGACGATAGTGTGATTAACCTGTGGGAAGTAAACACCTCCACGCAGCGATATACCCTGAGCGGGCATACCCAGCGGGTAACTGATCTGATTTTTATCCATGCCAGCGGGCTCCTCGCCAGCTCAGACGCAGGCGGTTATCTGTATTTGTGGCAGCTACCTAACCCTGTGCCCTATTTTCAATTCCAGGAACCCTGGCCGGTGGCAGCCCTTGCCAGTGGTCTGCCGCTCAGCAGCGAACACCTCTTGCTGATTTCCGGGAGCAGCGATGGCACACTGCGTTTATGGGGTTTGAATCTGGTTCCTTAAGTTAATTCACATAAGGATTTAATTAACTGTATTTCGTAATCGTAGTAGGGGCTGGGGAAAAGTGGATAAGTTCGCTTTGGGGGAAAGGCGTGTCCTGGATATAGCAGCCGGGCGGAATTAAGCCGCAGATCTGGCGGTTGACCGTCGGTCCACAGGGCCGGATTAAATGAATCTTATCCCCACCCAGGCTGCGAGGAGAATGTGGACAGGCGGGAGGGATTGTCCACAGGATATACACAGAAGATAGATATGGGGGGATCTCGCAGAGCATTCCCATATATGGGAGTCAGTAAAGCTGAATTGCGGATAGTTTTCCCCAGTTAGAGGGACTTATCCACAGTTTTTCGCGAGTTATCCACAGAAAAATGTCCCTGCAAAGGTTTCCCCCTGACCGTTTTCCGAATTGACCGGGCAAGTTTCTTGACAAAGCGGCTTGGGAGATTTACAATTTCTTTAGATATTTATCTAACAAATTGTTCTTGAGCGGGATTTTGTGAACCGGACGAATATCAAAACACCCCGTATGCCGACAGGAATGGCCGGATTTACCCTGGTCTGGGCCGGGCAATTGGTGTCATTGTTAGGCAGTGGAATGACAACCTTTGCCATCAGTATCTGGGCCTGGCAGGAAACCGGGCAGGCGACTGCCCTGGCCCTGGCCGGCTTTTTTGGATTCGGGCCAACCATCCTGCTCAGCCCGTTTGCCGGGGCAATCGTTGACCGGTATAACCGCAAGCTGGTGATGATGCTCAGCGATTTGGCCGCAGGGTTATCTACGTTGGCTCTTTTCCTGCTGTATGCCAACGGTGCACTGGAAATCTGGCATATTTATCTGGCCAATGCCTTCGCCGGCTCCTTTGCTGCGTTTCAATTTCCGGCTTATTCAGCCGCGGTCACGACAATGATGGAGAAAAAGCACTATGCCCGGGCAAGCGGGATGCTTTCCCTGGCAGAATCCGCCTCCGGTATCTTTGCGCCATTGCTGGCGGGCGCCTTACTGGGTTTTATCGGCATCGCCGGTATTATGGCAATTGATATTGTCACGTTTATTTTTGCCATCATTGCCTTGTTGCTGGTTCACATCCCGAACCCGCAGGTCACCGAAGAAGGACAACGCAGCCGGGGCAATTTCCTGCGTGAATCGATGTTCGGATTTACTTATATTTTCGCCCGGCCGAGTCTGCTCGGGTTGCAATTGGTCTTTTTTGCGATTAATTTCATAGCTATGTTCAGCTTTGTCCTTTTACCGCCAATGCTCCTGGCGCGCACCGGGAACAACGAGCTGGTACTGGGTTCGGTGCAATCCATCGGCTCGATCGGTGGGCTGATCGGCGGCCTGGTGTTGAGCGCCTGGGGTGGACCTCAACGCAAAGTGGACGGGGTGTTGCTCGGCATGGTGCTGATCAGCCTTTCGCAGGGGATGATGGGTCTGGGGCAGGCTTTTCTTGTCTGGGCTGCCGCCAGTTTTGCGGTTTCCTTTTTCCTCCCGATCTTGAACGGTTCCAACCAGGCCATCTGGCAGGCGAAGGTTGCCCCCGACGTACAGGGCAGGGTATTTGCCACGCGCCGGCTGATCGCCCAGATCACCGCACCGGTCGCCATGCTGCTTGCCGGCCCCATCGCCGACAGGCTGTTTGAGCCGGCATTTTTAACCGGTGGGGCATTGTCTTCATCTGTTCTGGCCGGGCTGGTTGGCAGTGGGCCAGGGGCAGGCATGGGGATGATGTTTGTTTTTTCCGGTTTTCTGGGTATGCTGATTGGTTTTGGTGGTTATCTCTTCCCCGCAATTCGTAATGTGGAAGAAATCCTGCCGGATTACGGTGCGCCGGGAGCAGTTGTACCTGGCCATGTTCCTGACCATCGTCAACGCCAATTAATGGAACTTCTGGCGCAACGTGAAAAAATTATCCGCAACCCGGATTTCCAGACAAGACAGGTTGAATTGCGCCTCATTGGTCAGCGGCTGCGTGCGCTGGGGCGGATGGAGGAATGATGGGAAGCAGTAACCCGGCGTTACTGTGGGATACTGGCACGGCATATGATTTTTTAATCAGCCTGCATGTGCTGCACACACCGGATCGATTTGGGCTGCGGGGTTCCTGGGCGGCGGGCGTCCGTTCGCGTCTACCCGCTGCTGAACGAAAGGTGCTGGAACAGGCGGAAGAAATCTTCTGGCTGCCGCTGCACTGGCTGTATCGCCTGCCGGAACCGAAAGATGGGCAGACCCTGCTGGCGGAGCTGGAGAAAATCCCGGCCCGCGAACGCCTGCCTGTGCTGGGACTGAGACCTTCCCTGTCTCAGGATTTGCGCGAGTTATTGCAGGATGTGCAAGAACATGGCTCATGGAAAAAGGCCGATTTGGAGCAAATGCGCAGCCTGTTAAAGAACCGCATCCGCACATTACGTCAGGATACCGCAGAAATAATTTTGAATGGTTGGGCAGATCCTGCCGGAACGGGCGAAGCATACCTGGCTGCACTGAAGGTATATTATGAGGTTTTCTTCGCCGAGGAAGAACATCGTATCCGCCCGGCAATAGATAAATCGCTGGAACATGCCCAGAAATTATCCCGTAAGGTGGATATCGATTCCCTGCTGGCGGAGCTATCCCTGGGCGTGCATTTCGAGCCGCCTTTATTCCATCCTGAGGCCGACCTGGTACTGGCGCCATCCTTCTGGATAACCCCGCTGGTAGTCTACGAGCAACTCTCGGAAAATCGCTGGATTTTTGTTTTTGGAGGTCGACCGGAAGACGCGTCATTGGTTCCGGGAGAACCCGTTCCGGACAGCCTGCTGCAATCCTTAAAAGCCCTGGCAGACCCTACCCGCCTGCGTATTTTACGTTACCTGCTGGACAGGCCGTTAACCCCCAGCCAGCTGGCAAGGATGCTGCGCCTGCGTGCGCCAACCGTGGTGCATCACCTCAACGAATTGCGCCTGGCGGGGCTGGTGCACCTCACGTTGGTGACACCTGAGAAAAAGGGGGAACGCCGGTATGCTGCCCGGGTAGAAGCCATCCCACGCCTGTTCAGTACCCTGCAATCTTTTCTGGAGCAAACAGATACCGAAACGGAAGAGGAACGATTTTCGAAATAAGATGCATATTTACCGCAAAACTGCCTCCACCGGGCTGGGTATGTATTTCAGCCGCTTGCGTGCTTTCCGCCCCAACGCCCGTTTATATTTACTCCATGTCATTATCGCCGGGGCGGCCCTCGGCGTGTTCCGCCTGCTGTTCAATTTTTACGTGCTCAGCCTGGGTTACGACGAAGCCCTGCTCGGCAGCCTGATTACCACCAACAATTTCTCGGCTTTGATCTTCGCTCTGCCGGTGGGTTATTTGGCAGATTTGCTCGGTCGTAAACGCTCTTTGCTCATTTCAGGCATTGGCGTGGCCTTATCGATTGCCGGCATGGTGTTATTCCCCTCCACCGGTATGTTTTACGCCATGAACGTCCTGTCTGGCGTGGCGCAGAGCCTGGGCGGAGTCACCATGGCGCCATTTTTGATGGAAAACAGCGGTACGGAAGAACGCACCTACCTGTTCAGCTTTGCTTCCGGCTTACAAACCGGATCGGCTTTTCTGGGTAACTGGATTGGCGGTTATCTGCCGACCTGGATAGCAACCAGCCGGATGGTTTCGGAAACCAGCAGTATCGCTTACGCCGGCGCCTTGCTGGTGATCGCCATGGTCGCTCTGTTGGGTCTGCTGCCCCTGTTTTTCCTTAAGATGTTGCACTTACGCCGGGAGGATAAATCGGTTTTTGCCCCGGTCAATTACGCCCGCCAACACCCGGTTCTTTTGGGAAAACTGGTCGGGCCGATGTTAATCACTGCCATTGGCGCCGGACTGATCATGCCGTTTATGAATGTCTTCTTCCGCCAGGTACATCACCAGCCAGACCCGGTTATCGGCTCGCTGTTCGCCTGGGGTTCGCTGGCAATGGGTGTAGGGCTGATGCTTGCTCCGGCGCTGGCCGATCGATATGGCAAGATTCAGGTGGTTGTGGTGACCCAGGCGCTCTCCATCCCTTTCCTGGTCATGTTAGGCTTTGCACCCTGGTTCTGGATGGCGGCGGTTGCTTATTACATCCGGTTGGCGTTGATGAACATGAGCAACCCGGTTTACCAGACGTATGTCATGGAGCATGTAGAACCCGGCGCTCGCGCCACGGTAGCCAGTCTGGTGAGCATGGCCTGGAGCTTCGGATGGGCATTCAGCCCGTCCGTCAGCGGGTGGTTGCAGGTGAATTACGGTTTTGGGCCGCCATATATCGGCACGATTGTGTTGTATACCATTGCTGTCTTTTTATACTGGAAATTCTTCTGGAATCGCCAGGTCGAGCCAGGGTCTCTACCGGCTCCTGCGACGGGAGATTAAAGCAGTGGTGCGAGTAACCTTTTCGGTCGAAAAGCATCAAATTGTTCGGAAAAGCACGAAACTACAATGCGCCGAAACGAAAAGGAGTTCGCTTAGATGGAAATGTTAATCAATTTTCCCGGTGGGGCTCGGGTTGATGCCCAATTTGGCCCTTACACGGTACAGACAGATCAACCACCCATGGGAGGCGGAGCAGGCTCTGCCCCGACGCCATTTGCTGTGTTCCTGGCTTCGATTGGAACCTGCGCCGGGATTTACGTATTGGGGTTCTGCAAGCAACGCGGCTTGCCGACCGAAGGCATCCAGTTGATCCAACGGGTGCATACCGACCCAACCAGCGGCATGGTGGGGAAAGTAGAGCTGGAAATTCAAGTTCCGCCCTCGTTCCCCGAGCAGTATCACAGTGCCCTGGTCCGTTCGGCGGAACTTTGTGCCGTGAAAAAGCACTTCGAAAAACCGCCGAAATTTGATATCTATACCAAATCTGTGGTAGTACCCGCCTGAAAGGGCGGCTCCTGGGACGCAACCTGCCCCTCGCTGTGAAACGGGGGGCAGGTTGTTTTTAACTTAGGGGTGTTATTCTACTGGGTTCAGCCCTGGATATGGGCTTCCAGGAACCAGAGCGATTTATCCAGGCCGCGGCTTACCTCGGTTAACATGTCCGCAGTGTCCATATCGCCGGATGCATCGGCGGTGTCGATAGCCTTGCGAGTGCTCTGTGCCAGGGTGGCATATCGTTTTACCAACGCCTCGACAACTGCCATTCCATCAAAAACATCGCCGGGCAGCTCATCCAGATGGCTGTTTTTTGCCGCCAGGCGGGTTGTGCCCAGGGCTACGCCGCCCAACGCAGTGGCGCGTTCGGCGATCATATCCACGTAACCCAGCAGGCCGGCTGCCAGCTCGTCGAACAATTCGTGTAATTGCATGAACTGGGGCCCTTTGACGTTCCAGTGCGCCTGTTTGGTCTGGCTGAACAGGTCGAAAGTGGCAGCCAATTGCTCGTTGAGCAGGCCGATCATCTTCTGGCGTGTGGCGGATGATAAATCGTTATGCGTGGAAAAGGTTTTTGTGGTTTGGGTAGTCATACGTAAAACCTCCTGTTTCTTTATATGGGTTATTTTTCCGGTCCGATATAAGTACCCTCCGGGATGAGGGTGCTTTTCGGGATGACCACAATCCCATCCTGTACGCTGTACAGAACTGTATCATGCTCTGTACCGCGTGGGAAGGGGCGGATCACCACATTTTTGCCCATGCGCACGTTCTTGTCGATGATCGCCCCCTCGATATCACAATTGGCGCCAATACCGATCGGTATTCCACCCGGCGGCGAGACCTCCGGGCTGTCGTAATAGTCAGCCCCCATGATATAGGTGGTCTTGATCCGTGCGCCGCTTTTGATAATACTGCGCAGACCAATCACCGAATCGTTGATCTCGGCATCCTGCACCCGGGAACCATCCGCGATCATTGTGTTATTCAGCTTTCCCCCACTGACAATCGAGCCGGGTAAAAAGCGGGCGCGGGTATAGATCGGGCGGTCCGGGTCATAGATATTGAAGGGTGGTTTTTCCTGCGTCAGGCTGAGATTGGTCTCGTAAAACGAGCGGATGGTCCCGATATCCACCCAATAACCGTCGAAGTCAAAGCCATACACCCGGTGTTTCTGGATGGCGTATGGAATAACATGTCCGCCAAAGTCGGTGTAGGTGGTCTGCTCCAGCAGGTCGATCAGCGTCTGGGTGTTGAACATATAGATGCCCATCGAGCCCAGAAAAGGTCTTTCTGAGTCATCCCGGCTGACGAATTGTCTCTGGACTTCCGGGTCTTTGGGTTTTTCCACAAAATCCCGGATCACCCCTTGCTGATCGCGCTTCAATAGACCGAAGCGGGTGGCATCTTCAGTGCTCACCGGCTGCACCGCAACCGTGATCTCAGCCTCATTCGCCCAATGAAAATCGGCCAGTGCACTGTAGTCCATGCGATACAGGTGATCGCCAGCCAGAATCAGCACAAATTCCGAGCGGGCGGATTTGATTTCAAACAACTGTTTGCGCACGGCATCAGCCGTGCCCTGATACCAGTCTGTGCTGGTTGGCGTTTGTTCTGCCGCAAGAATCTGCACCCAACCGGGGTGGAAGGCGTCGAAGTTGTAGGATTGGGTAATGTGACGGTGCAATGAAACCGAATTGAACTGAGTTAAGACGGCGATGCGATGGATGCCGGAATTGATGCAGTTGCTGAGGGGGATATCGATCAACCGGTATTTACCCGCGATCGGAACTGCCGGTTTGGCACGCAGTTTAGTCAGCGGGTAAAGACGTTTACCGACGCCACCACCCATCACGACCGCAAGGACCTGATTGATCGATGGCATGGGCGCACTCCTTAGGCGATTTATGTTGCTGGATCGAGTCAGGAAGTTAAAGGGGCTTTCAAGGCCCGGGAAGCCCCGTGATATAATGCCCAGATGCCGAAGGTGGGAATCGAACCCACACACCCGAGGGTACACGATTTTGAGTCGTGCGCGTCTGCCTGTTCCGCCACTTCGGCCAGTTCATGTAATACATGCCTAAGTATAACGAATTCGGTCTGGAGGGTCAAGGAAAGTGGTTTTCAGCTTCCTGGACGAAAAAGTGAAGCTGCGTCCGTTTGAGGCGCAGGACGCTCCACATTTAGAACAATACCTGAATCATCCGGCGATCAGCGGACGGCGTTACCTGCCCTGGAAATACCCGGAGACCGCGCCCCTTTCCATGGAAGTGGTCAACCAGATCATCAATGACTGGCAGGCATTCGAACAGGGCTTTCACCTGGCTGTGATTTCATCGCCGGCAGATCGCATTGTCGGGCATGTTAATGTGGATTGGGGGTGGGATGCGCATTGCCCGAGTGTATCCCTGGTCATTTCCCCGGAATATCAACGCCAGCGGTTCGGCAGCTCTACTCTGAACATCGTGTTACATTATTTATTCTCAGAAACGCCGGCGCATACTGTCGGAAGCGAGTGGGTGGCAGATTGGAACGAACCCGCAAAACGCTTTTTACTTAAAAACGGTTTTACCTTAAATGGCACTATCCGCTGGGCCGGGATGCATGGCGGAAAACCTTTTGATATGCATGCCGCGGATATTTTGCGACGCGAGTGGCAGACCAGGCCGGGAGGGGAGCATGCCGCTGGAGGGTGAAATTGTCCGGCTGCGAGAAGAGCGCGCCTCTGACTTGCATTTCTTACAGGCGCTGCGCAATGACCTGGATACTCAGGCGTGGAGCAAGGCCCTGCCACCCGATTATACGTTGGAGATGTACCAGAAGCGCTTCCAGGGGCGCGAGTTTTCCTATGATCGGACGGATGGGCGGTTTATCATCGAGCTGAAAGAGACCGAAGAGGTCGCCGGGACGATCCTGTACAGCAACCTGGTCTCACGCTGGGAAGCCACGATTGGCATCATGGTGGCAAAACCATTTTGGGGCAAGGGTGTCGCCCAGGAGGCTCAGGAAATTTTATTACGTTTCCTGTTTGAAGAGCTGGGTTTACGGGTCGTACGCCTGTGGACTCACAGCGGCAACCCGCATGCCATCCAGCTGGCAGAACGGGCCGGGTTTCAAATTGCCTTGCGCCAGCGGGAAGCGATTTTCAAAGCCGGGCAGCTATACGATAATATTGTGATGGATCTGCTCCGGCCGGAGTATTACGCCCGGCATCCGGAACTTACCGACCGGTTACCCGGGTTTCAGGTCGTGGAGCAGGCTACCGGATCGGAATGAAATGAAATTAGGGATTATTGGTCTTCCCCAATCGGGAAAGACGACCGTATTCAATGCTTTGACCCGCGGCAACCAGCCGACCAGTATGAGCGGCGTTCGCTTTGATGTCCACCAGGCCGTGGTAGACGTGCCAGATGAGCGCGTAAATAAGCTCTCGGCGTTATTCAAACCACGCAAAACTACCTATGCCAAGGTTACCTATGCCGATATTGCTGGTTTGGATGGCAGCGCCGGGAAAAGCGGGTTTTCCGGGCCGTTGCTCAACCAGCTGGCGCAGATGGACGGTCTGATTCACGTGGTGCGTTGTTTCGAAAATGCCAGCGTGCCCCACCCGGCAGGCAGCCTGGATCCGCAGCGCGATCTGCAAATGGTGGATGGCGAATTGCTCTTGAATGACTTGTTGACGGTCGAGCGGCGGCTGGTACGGCTGGACGAGGAGAAACGGAAAGGGGGTGGGCGTGAAAAAGCAATCATCGAACGGGAAATAACCCTGTTTCAGCGCCTGCAAGAAACCCTGAGTGCCGAAAAACCTTTACGCTCGCTTGAATTAACTCCTGAAGAGATTAAGTTATTGGCGGGTTTCGGGCTGCTGACTCTCAAGCCGGTGATGGTGATCTTAAACCTGGCCGAGGGGGAAACACCTCCTTCCCTGGAATATAACCTGCCGGGGAGCGCTCTGGTCGCCTTGCAGGGCAAACTGGAGATGGAACTGGCTCAGCTACCTGCGCAGGAAGCCGAGATGTTCATGGATGACTATGGCATTACCGAGTTGAGCCTGTCGCGTGTCATCCGGACTTCGTATGACCTGCTGGGTTTGCTCTCTTTCTTTACCGTCGGCGAAGATGAAGTGCGCGCCTGGACGGTTCCGGATGGGGCAACAGCCTTGGACGCTGCCGCAGCCATTCATAGCGACCTGGCAAAAGGGTTTATCCGCGCGGAAGTGGTGGATTGCGAAACATTGCTCGAACTGGGAGGGTTGGCGGAAGCCCGTCAAAAAGGAAAATTACGCCTGGAAGGCAAAGATTATTTGGTCCACGATGGCGAAATTATTCATATCCGCTTTAATATTTAACCAGCCAGAACAACACCTCGGGAGATATAAAGGATGGAGACGACCAAAGATTTGGTTCAAACCAGATGGAGCCTGGAAGACCTGTTCAGCAGCTTCGACAGCCCAGAAGCCCAACAAGCCATTCAGGACTTGCAGGCCAGGGTAGAAAAATTTGCCGGATTGCGGGAGCGCTTGACCGCTGACATCTCTACCGGCGAGTTCCTGGAGATCGTCAAACAATACGAGGCAATCAACAAG
>JAGUYX010000121.1 GCA_020061145.1 Anaerolineales bacterium
ACGACTCCTTGGGGGATGTGCCGGACATGCTCAAAATCGATTATGCGTCTGGCGTGATCTACTTTTCTGACTCAGGCGACGAAATATTTCTCCTGGAGGCGGATTATTCCGTGCTGGACGCCGTTTCCTGGGGAAATACGTATGTCGAGGAAGCGTTATTGCCTCCCGCCGAGACTGTGCCGGAGGGGTGGTCTCTGGAACGCTGGCCAGCATATGTGGATACGGATACCCGTAAGGATTGGCGCGCCCAACCTTTCCCGGCGCCTTATGCAGTCGATGTGCAGCCTCCCTCGCCAACGCCGACGCTCACACCCACGCGCACGACCACGCCGACCCGCACGCCCACGCCGTTAATCCCAACCCCCACCCGCACCATGACCACCACCCCGGAACCGTTGACCCACCTGCTGATCAGCGAATTCCTGTACGACCAGGTCGGCGGAGCCATCGAGGTAGATTGGATCGAGATTTATAACCCGGGGCCATTCACCTATGTGTTAGCCGATTTTGTGGTTGGCGATGCGAAACCGGAGGGCGATACCGTTGGTTCGAATGGCCTGTTTACCTTTCCTGAGGGCGTGAACCTGGCTCCGGGTGAAGTCCTGGTGATTGCCAGTGATGGACGGGAATTTTTCGAGATGTTTAATTTCCTGCCCGACTATGAGACCAAACCGGTCCTGGACACGGTACCGGATATGCTGATTTTGACCGGCTATGGGGACGGAATTTTTGCTCTGGTCGAAGTTGGGGATGAAGTGCTGTTGCTCAATCGCCTGTTACAGCGGGTGGATGCGGTCAGCTGGGGCATGTCCAGCTATGCGATGAACCCTGCCTGCACGCTGGTGCAGCCTTTGTATTCAATGGAACGCTGGCCTCCTGACCGGGATACGGGTACCTGCGCCGATTGGCGCAGCCAGGAAATCCCTAACCCGGGCAGCGTCCCCGCGCCTTGAGATAACAAAACTCGCCTTGTCGTTTTGACCAGGCGAGTTTTGGAGCCACTCCGGTTTGGTGGCTCAATTCGGGCGCAGGGTGTCCATCTGGCGGATAACCATCACCACCTTACCCTGTACTTCGACATCCTTGGGGTTTTTGATCACAATCGGTTTGAAGGCCGGGTTGGCGGGCTGCAGGCGGATACCGCCATCTTCCCGGTAAAAATACTTCAGCGTGGTCTCGTTGTTGTCATGCAGCCAGACCGCCACCATTTCGCCATTATGCGCTTCCCGGGCGGGTTTCATGATCACGATATCGCCATCGTTAATCATGGCGTCGATCATCGATTCCCCCTGCACTTCCAGGGCGAATAATTCTTCCGCCTTTTCCCGCGCCGGCAGCATACTCCGGGCGACATCCACCATACTTTCGGCATCGAAGCGGTTAAAGTCCGTCTCCGGGATGGGCAACGGGCTACCGGCGGCAATCCGGCCGACCATGGGAATATGCAGCAGTTCGTCGACCGCCAGTTTGAGCTTGCTGCCAACCCCTTCCAAAGCCCCCAGAGGCTGGAGCAGGCGAATACCCCGCGACACCCGGTTATCGCGTTCGATATAATTCATTTCCTGGAGTTGATCCAGGTAATAATTCACCACGGATGTGGAAGATATACCGGCCAGTTCGCAAATTTCGCGGATCGACGGTGGATACCCATTATCTTCTTGAAAGTCTTGAAGGACCTGCAAAATTTTCTTTTGCCGTTCACTCAAGCCTTTTTTTCGCTTGCGTGCCATCATCATAACTGCCTCCACTGCACCATGGGACGGGAGTACCCCGTTGTGACGGATAATTCGGTCATTTGTGCTAAGAATATAACACGAACATCCGTTCTGTGTCAAGAAGGAATTTTACGCCGGAAATCATTCCCAGGCCGGGTCGTTGGTTTCAAAAAGCGGAAAAAGCGGAGTTTTGCGGGCAGTAAAGCCGGGGGTCTGTGGTTTAATCAATTGCGGAAACAAGGATAACTCGAGAATGAAACGTGATCTCTACACGCGCCTGGTCTATCTAAGGCAATCCAGAATCCTGGGATGGCTGGCTTACCGGCTTTTGAAGTTGATCGGCCTGGAGATTCCCCGTTCTGTGAAAGTCGGCCGCGATCTGCTCATCGAGCATGGGGGCTTCGGAATTGTGCTCCACTCCAGCACCGTGGTCGGCGACCGGGTGAAAATTTATCCCGGCGTGACGGTTGGCCGGGCGGATATCTATCGCCCGGCGCACCAATCCGGCTTTACCCGCGTGGTCATCGAAGACGAATCCATCCTGTGCCCCGGGTGCAAGGTGCTGGGCAAACAGGGCGAGCTGCGGGTTGGTAAAGGCTCGGTGATCGGCGCCAATGCGGTTCTGTTGAACTCCACCGGCCCGGGTGAAATCTGGGCGGGCATCCCTGCCAGGCTGGTCGGATATCGCCGGGAATATGCGACCACGGAGGCAAAGATCGAAAAGCCCGAGGTAGCCGGGTGAGCCAGAGCAAACCCCGCTTTTGCCTTGTGCCGCAGCTCAAAGGCCTGGGCGGCATGGTGTCGTTCCAGGCCAGGCTGGCCGCGGGTTTAAAACAACGAGGTTATGCAGTGACCTATTCCCTGGACGACCCTCCCTACGCCGCCGTTCTGGTGGTGGGGGGCACGCGCCAGCTGGCCGGTTTATGGCGGGCGAAGCGCGCCGGCATTCCCATCGTGCAGCGCCTGGATGGGCGCAACTGGATGCATCGTTTGGGGCGCAGTTCGGTGCGCCATTATTTGCGCGCTGAATATGGCAACTGGTTACTGGCTTATATTCGCCGCCACCTTGCCGACCGGATTGTCTATCAAAGCCAGTTTTCCCGGGAGTGGTGGGAACGCGCAGCCGGTCCCACTTTAAAACCCTACCGGGTGGTGTATAACGGGGTAGACCTGCAGCAATTTCACCCGTCCGGGCCGGCCGAACCGGCTGAAGCGCCATACCGCCTCCTGCTGGTGGAAGGCAATCTGCGGGGTGGTTATGAATTGGGTCTGGAACATGCGCTGGCACTGGCCGAGCAGTTAACCGAAACACACCGATTGCCGCTCGAGCTGGCGGTGGTCGGCCGGGTGGATGATAATTTGCGTCTTTCGGTTAATGCCCGGGCAAGATTTCCGGTCGTCTGGTATGGTCAGGTGCCGGCTGAGCGAATCCCCGAGATCGACCGGTCGGCCTTTGTTTTATTTTCCGCCGATCTCAACCCGGCCTGCCCGAATGCGGTGATCGAAGCCATGGCCTGTGGCGTACCGGTGGTGGGTTATGCGACCGGGGCTTTGCCCGAGCTGGTGCCGGAGACCGCCGGCAGGCTGAGCCCGTATGGAGGCGATCCGTGGAATCTCGACCCACCGGATGTGCCCGGCCTGGCGCAGGCGGTGCTGGATGTGATTCCCCGGCGGGTATCATTGCAGGCGGGCGCGCGCCAGCAGGCGGA
>JAGUYX010000130.1 GCA_020061145.1 Anaerolineales bacterium
ACCGGCACGATCAACTCCACTTCCAGGTTCACATTATCCCCCGGCATCACCATCTCCACCCCTTCCGGTAACTTGATCGACCCGGTCACATCCATCGTCCGGATGTAAAACTGCGGCCGGTACCCGCTGAAGAACGGCTTGTGCCGCCCCCCCTCTTCCTTCTTCAACACGTACACTTCGCCCATGAACTTGCGATGCGGAGTGATGCTCTTCGGCTTCGCCAGCACCATCCCCCGCTCCACGTCTTCCCGGTCGATCCCCCGCAGCAGGATGCCCGCATTATCCCCAGCCATCCCCTGATCCAGCGACTTGTGGAACATCTCCACTCCCGTCACCACCGAGTTCATCACCTGGTCGCGCAACCCCACGATCTCCACCGGATCCCCCACCTTGACCACCCCCCGGTCGATCCGCCCCGTCACCACCGTCCCGCGCCCTTTGATCGTGAACACGTCTTCGATCGGCATCATGAACGGCTTGTCCACATCCCGCACCGGCTCGGGAATGTATTCATCCACCACCCGCAACAACTCCACGATGCTGGCATACTCCGGCGCCTGCGGATCCTTGCTCGTGCTCTCCAGCGCCTGCAAGGCGCTCCCCCGCACGATCGGCGTCTCGTCTCCCGGAAAGCCGTATTCGTTCAGTAACTCCCGCAGCTCCAACTCCACCAGCTCCAGCAGCTCCGGATCGTCCATCTGGTCGATCTTGTTCAAATACACCACGATGCTCGGCACTTCCACCTGCCGCGCCAGCAACACGTGCTCCCGCGTCTGCGGCATCGGCCCGTCCGGCGCCGCCACCACCAGGATCGCCCCGTCTACCTGCGCCGCTCCCGTGATCATGTTCTTGATGTAGTCCCGGTGCCCAGGCATGTCCACATGCGCATAGTGCCGCTTCTCCGTCTCATATTCCACATGCGCGATGTTGATCGTGATCCCCCGCGCCTTCTCTTCCGGCGCATTGTCGATCTGATCGTACGCCCGAAATTCACCGTGCCCTAACATCGCCGCCACTTTCGTGATCGCCGCCGTTAAGGTCGTCTTCCCGTGGTCAATATGTCCCATCGTCCCCACGTTCAGGTGCGGTTTCACCCGCTCAAATTTCTGCTTCGCCATAAAAACAATCTCCTCGCGATAATATCAACGCAACCGTCTGATTATGCATGTACGCCAACGACTGATTTGGCGACATTTTCGGCAACCCGGGCATAGTGGGAGAACTCCATGGTAAACACGCCACGCCCCTGAGTGCCAGACCGGAGATCCGTTGCATAGCCGAACATTTCCGCCATGGGGACCATGGCACGGACGGCCTGGGCATTTCCGGGTCGAATTTCCATACCCAGAATTTCGCCTCTCCGAGAATTTAGCTGGCCGATGATATCGCCCAGGTATTCTTCAGGTACCACCACTTCCACTTTCATAATCGGCTCCAGCAGTACCGGAGCGCCGCGCTGCATGCCATCTTTGAAGGCCAGAGAGCCGGCGATTTTGAAAGCCATTTCGCTGGAGTCAACTTCGTGGTAAGAGCCATCGATCAGGCGCACCTTGATGTCTGTGACCGGGTATCCGGCCAGCACACCGGCGTCGGTGGCTTCATTGATTCCTTTATGCACTGCCGGGATATATTCCCTCGGAATAGACCCACCGACAATCTTATCTTCAAAAATTATGCCGCTGCCCGGCTCGCCCGGTTCCAGCTCCAGCACCACGTGAGCGTATTGGCCGTGCCCGCCGGTCTGTTTCACATAGCGGTAATCCAGCTTGGGGACGCGGCGGGTGATCGTTTCACGATAGGCCACCTGGGGTCGACCAACCCGGGCCTGAACGCGAAATTCGCGCAGCATGCGGTCGATCAATACTTCCAGGTGAAGCTCACCCATCCCGGAGATAATCGTCTGGCCGGTATTTTCATCGGAACGCACCCGGAAAGTAGGATCTTCCTCGGATAATTTCCGTAAGGCTTCGCCCATCTTGGATTGATCTGCGGTCGTTTTCGGCTCGATGGCGACCGAAATCACCGGCTCGGGGAAGGAGATGGTTTCCAGAACGATCGGGTGATTCGGGTCGCACAGGGTGTCTCCGGTAAAGGTCTCGCGGAAACCCAGGACTGCCGCAATATCCCCGGCGTAAACTTCTTCGACATCTTCCCGCCGGTCAGCATACATGCGGATCAAACGCCCGATGCGTTCGCGCTTCCCTTTGGACGAGTTATACACATTGGTTCCCTGAGTGACCTTACCCGAATAAACCCGGAAGTATGCCAGGCGCCCCACATACGGATCGGTGACGATCTTGAACACCAGGGCGCTCAACGGAGCTTCATCATCCGCGGGACGTTCAATTACTTCCTCGGTCTTCGGGTGCAGACCTTTCACTGCGGGGATTTCAGCCGGCGACGGCAGGTAATCCACCACAGCATCCAGCAGGGGCTGGACGCCCTTGTTGCGCAGCGAGCTGCCACAAAAAACCGGGGTAGCCTCGCCGCGAATAACAGCCCGGCGCAGGGCTGCTTTCAGCTCTTCGACCGAAATTTCTGCGCCTTCCAGATACTTCATGGTCAGCTCATCGTCGGTTTCGGCGATCTTTTCGATCATTTGCTCGCGCATTTCGGCGACCTGGCTGTCCATATCAACCGGGACATCCGTCTCACGCGGCTCCCGACCCAGGTCGTCTTCCCAGATTGTCGCCCGCAGGGTGATCAGGTCGACCGCCCCAGAAAAGCTGCTTTCAACCCCAATGGGGCATTGCACCGGAATGGGGTTGGCGCCCAGGCGCTCCCGGATGGTCTCGATCGTTCTTTCAAACGAAGCGCCGATCCGGTCCATCTTGTTGACAAAACAGATACGCGGCACGGCATAACGGTCTGCCTGGCGCCAGACGGTTTCACTTTGGGGTTCAACACCCTGGACGGCGTCGAAAATAACGATACCGCCATCCAGAACACGCAAAGAACGCTGCACTTCAGCCGTAAAATCGATATGACCCGGGGTATCAATAATGTTAATCCGGTGCCCACGCCATTCAGCGGTTACCGCGGCGGAGACAATGGTAATCCCGCGCTCGCGTTCCTGTTCCATCCAGTCGGTAACCGTGGTACCGTCATCCACCGAGCCAATCCGGTGGGTTTTACCGGTATAGAACAGAATACGCTCGGTCGTCGTGGTCTTTCCCGCGTCGATGTGAGCGATAATACCTATATTTCGTAATAAATCGAGTCTAAACTGCCTGGCCATCTAACACCTGTAAGCCGAAAACCGATACCACCCTACACGCGGTAATGCGAGAAGGCGCGGTTGGCTTCTGCCATCTTATGAGTTTCATCTCGCTTCCGAATCGAGCTGCCGGTATTATTGGCTGCATCCATTAATTCAGCAGCCAGCTTTTCGGCGAAGCTCTTCCCGGAACGAGAGCGGGTGGAAGCCAGAATCCAGCGGGTTGCAAGCGCAAACTGGCGGTGCCGGGGCACTTCCATGGGCACCTGGTAGGTGGCGCCACCCACTCGCCGCGGGCGGACTTCCATCACCGGCGACACATTTCGCAATGCCTGTTCGAAAACCTCCAGGCCGTTACGCTTGGCGCGTTCTTCAATAATTTCGAGAGCGTCGTAAACTACCCGGGTTGCAGTGCTTCTCTTCCCGTTTTTCATTACACGGTTAATAAAGGACTGCAGCATCACGCTGTTATAACGCGGGTCCGGGATGATTTCCCGCTTCTCTGGTCGGTATCGTCTCGGCATACTATTCTCCGTACAACAATCAACAATCTTTCAATACCACATCACGGAAAGAATCGCCGGTGACAAACCGGCGATTGCTTTTTTCCTAGCCTTTGGGCCGCTTGGAACCATACTTTGAACGTCCCTGACGGCGATCTGACACACCACCCGTGTCCAGTGTGCCACGCACAATATGGTAACGCACACCGGGAAGGTCCTTAACCCGACCGCCACGCACCATCACCACCGAGTGTTCCTGCAGGCTGTGCCCTTCACCAGGAATATAAGCGGTGACTTCGATGCCATTCGAAAGGCGCACACGGGCAATCTTACGCAGCGCCGAATTGGGTTTCTTCGGCGTCATCGTACGCACAATAGTGCACACGCCCCGCTTTTGCGGAGAACCCTTCGCCTGCCGGATGCGCCGCTGCTTCATCGAATTGAACGTATACTGCAACGCAGGCGCTTTGCTTTTGCTGCGCTTCGATTTACGTCCCTTGCGAACCAGTTGGTTTATTGTTGGCACATTTGCCTCCAGTACAAGTCCAAATACCTTCTATCGATTCTCATAGAGTGAGGCCATCATCAAGCTAACGTGATGGCCTCACCCGGTATAAATTTCAGTCAAGTTCAGGCAGGCGTGCGCACCTGCCCGTTGGTCAGTGTGACAACGGATGCCGATTTTACCATGGCGCCCAACTCAAGTCAAGGAAATGCCTGCATGAGTTGGGGATTAATTTACAGGTCTTCACCCAGGCCCAGCAACCCGGTAGAAAGCCTGGGCGGCTTGGCTCGCTCTTCATCCTTGCCAAACTTGATCACATCGCCATTATCGGTCACGGCTTCCACAGCCAGGCCCAGGCTTTGCAATTCCTTGACCAGTACACGGAAGGAGGCAGGGATGGAGGGTTCTTCGATCGGTTCACCCTTGACAATCGCTTCGTAGGTTTTCACGCGACCCTGAACGTCATCGGATTTCACCGTCAGCATTTCCTGCAGGGTGTATGCGGCGCCGTATGCTTCCAGCGCCCAGACTTCCATTTCACCGAAACGCTGACCACCGAATTGTGCCTTACCGCCCAGCGGTTGCTGGGACACCAGGCTGTATGGGCCGGTCGAGCGGGCGTGTACCTTATCCTCGACCAGGTGGTGAAGCTTCAGCATGGTCATGATGCCTACCGTTACCGGCCGGTCATAGGGCTCGCCGGATTTTCCGTCACGCAGCACCATCTGCCCCAGGGTGGGCATGGGGCGACCCGATTTGAGCATATATTCGGCAGCCAGCCGGTCCAGCTTCTCGTCGGTATTGGCTTTTGAGGTATCGACCCCTTTACGCTCCAGCCACAGGCGCTTGCAGGCGAGAATCGCCTGGGTATCATACTCAGCGCGCAGCTCATCGCTTAAGTTTTCATTGTCTTTTTCGAAGACCAGCATTTTTTCCGGGGCGAATCCTTTTTCACGCAGCCATTCCCGCAACACAGACCGGCGGGCGTAGGTGCGATCGGACGTTAACTTGTAAATGTCGTAATCCTTATCGCCCAGCCATTCCTCCAGATAGATGTATAAAACTTCTTCATCATCGGTGATGGCTTCGGGTTCATAACCCTGTTCGGTCAACCATTTCCAGGCCTGTTCGCCCACCTCACGCCAGGCTGTGTCGATCATCCAGGCGCGCGCCAGTTCGGCTTCGATCTCTCGCTCAGTGGCGCCATCGAACACCGGCACCACTGCCCGGAAACCCAAACGTTCGGACGCCCAGCCCAGGTGTGTTTCCAGCACCTGCCCCAGGTTCATGCGCCCGGGTACGCCGGTGGGGTTGAGGATGATATCCACCGGGGTGCCGTCTTCCAGGAAGGGCATATCCTCCACAGGCACTACCTGCGAAATCACGCCTTTGTTCCCGTGCCGCCCGGCCATCTTGTCGCCGGCAGTGATCTTCCGGCGCTGGGCTACGGAAACCCGCACCATCATATCCACGCCCGCAGCCAGGTCAGTGCTGTCTTCACGGGTGAAGACTTTTACGTCCACCACTTTTCCACGTTCACCGTGCGGCATACGCAGGGAGGTGTCTTTCACATCGCGTGATTTTTCGCCGAAGATTGCCCTCAACAGGCGTTCTTCCGGGGTCAGCTCTTTTTCACCCTTAGGCGAGATTTTGCCCACCAGGATATCGTTAGGCCCAACCTCCGCGCCGATGCGAATGATCCCGGATTCATCCAGGTCTTTGATCGCGTCTTCGCCCACATTGGGAATATCTCGGGTGATTTCTTCCGGCCCCAGGCGGGTATCGCGGGATTCAACTTCGTACTTTTCGATATGCACCGAGGTATACCGGTCTTCCTGCACCAGGCGTTCGGAAATCACGATCGCGTCTTCGAAATTGGCGCCTTCCCAGGACAGGAAGGTCACCACCACGTTCTGGCCGAGCGCCAGCTCGCCGCCATCCGTGGAGGATGAATCGGCGATCACTGCGCCCTTACGAATCCGTTGGCCTTTCACCACTGCCGGCCGCTGATCGATGCAGGTGCTCTGATTCGAGCGCTGGTACTTGCGCAGGTTATAGACCTTTTCTTCACCTTTTTCGGTGAGGATTTTCACATAACGCCCGGTTACCGAAACCACTTCCCCGTTTTCTTCTGCGACGATCACCTGACCCGAATCCATGGCGGCATGATATTCCATGCCGGTGGATACCTGGGGCACATCCGGGATGATCAGGGGCACCGCCTGCGCCTGCATGTTGGAGCCCATCAACGCCCGGTTGGCGTCATCGTGTTCCAGGAAGGGAATCAACGCGGCGCTGATACCTACAATCTGATGCGGGCCAACGTCCATATAATCCAGGTTTTCCGGCGGGAAAAAGCGGAACCCGGAATGGAAACGGGATGAAATCCGGGTGCGCACGAATTCCTTGTGCTCATTCAAGGGGGTGTTCGCCTGGGCGATCACGAATTTATCTTCCACATCTGCCGAAAGATAAACAATCTCTTCCGAGACGAAAGGCAACACCATCACCCGCGGGATGTTCAATTTGGCGATCTTCTCCACCATTTTTTCATCCAGGCGTGTGCCGGCTTCGAACAGGACTTCACCGGTGGCGTCATCGACGATATTTTCGCGCAGGGCACGTCCCACCAGGCGGGGATCGTCCGGCGGCAGGTGACGGATCACCTTACGATACGGAGTCTCGATAAACCCGTACTCGTTAACCCGGGCAAAGGATGCCAGGCGGCCGATCAAACCGATGTTTGGCCCTTCCGGGGTCTCGATGGGGCAGATGCGCCCGTAGTGCGAATGGTGCACGTCGCGCACATCGAACCCGGCGCGCTCCCGGCGCAAGCCGCCCGGCCCCAGCGCCGAAAGGGTGCGTTTGTGGCGCAGCTCCGAGAGGGGATTGGTTTGATCCATGAACTGGGAAAGCTGGCTGGAGCCAAAAAACTCTCGCAAGGCAGCCACGACCGGACGGATATTGACCAGCGTGACCGGCGAGATTTGCTCCTGATCGCGGATCGACATACGCTCTTTGATCACCCGCTCCATCCGTCGCAGACCAACCCGTAATTTGTTTTGAATCAGCTCGCCGACGGTTTTTGCCCGGCGGTTGCCCAGGTGATCGATGTCGTCTGCGCTTTCGATGCCGTTGTTAATCGCAATCATGCGCCGGATCAAGTTGACAATGTCCCAGCGCGTAACGGTGCGATGGTTGATCGGCACATGTTCATACAGTTCCAGCTTCTGGTTCAACTTATACCGACCCACACGCTCGAGATCGTAATGGCGCTGGTCGAAGAGTTGTTCTTCCAGAAATTCGCGGGCGTTATCCAATGTGGCGGGGTCGCCCGGGCGCATACGCTTGAAGAATTCGATCAAGGCTTGCTGAGCGAGCGGCATGACCTCTGCCGGCTCCCACTCAGGTTCTTGTTGCAGCGTAGAAGCAATAAACATGCGGTCGGGGTTGGTATCCACATCCGCAAACAGGGACATGATTTCTTCGTCAGTCCCCTCTTTAAGCGGGCTGTCCGCCAGGCCATCTTTTACTGCGGCGAGGGCGCGCAGGAAAATGGTAATCGGCACGGTGCGGCGGCGGTTGTACTTGAGCGTAAGGTAATCGCTTTTGCGCGTCTCGAACTCCATCCAGGCGCCGCGATCGGGGATCAGCTTGGCCATCGCCAGCGGGCGGCCGGTGGAGCGATCGACCGGGGCTTCGAAATACACGCCCGGCGAGCGAATGAGCTGCGAGACCACCACGCGCTCAGTGCCATTGATGATGAAGGTGCCCTTTTCGGTCATCTCCGGAAAATCGCCCAGGAATAAATCCTGTTTGATCGGTTCGGGGATTTCCGGGCCAGCCAGCAACACCGAGACTTTTAACGGGCTGGCAAAGGTCAGGTCTCGTTCGACGCATTCTTCGACGGTATATTTGGGGTCTTCGAACCAGTAAGTTAATCCCCATTCTTCGGACTCTGGCGTCCGGCTGGGGAAGTATAATTTCATGCCTTTGTTATAGGACTCGATCGGTGAAATCTCATGGAACAGGTCGCCCAACCCCTCCGATTTCAACCGTTCGAATGAATTGATCTGAACCTCAATGAGGTCGGGTAATTCCAGGGTTACGGGAATGCGGGCGTAAGTTTTTTTTGGCAAAGTTGCCATACATACACTCCTGATTTAGATCACGAATTCAAGAACCCGTATGCGCGACTGAAACGAACACTTTCGAAGTCCTGGCGCCTGGAACAGGCAGCAGGCAACATTCAAGGTTCTGGTTTGTTATTTTCCTACCAGAACCTTGGTGTAAATTAATGTGTCATTGAGCAATTCGAATACCGTGCTTAAATTTCACGCGGTGCACACGCCTACTTGCAGAACTGTCATTATACCGCCGTTTTCGGATATTTCAAGTATCAATTTTCCAATTCTGCACCCAAAAATGGCGTATTCGACCACCGGTGAGGGATTTATTTACCCCCGGGTAAAGCCTCCGCCACGATTTCCGCCACATCCAGGACTTCCACCTGCCCATCCAGCGTCTTTTTTGCGTCGGTCAGCATAATCATACAGAAGGGGCAGCCCACCGCCAGGGTCTGCGCTCCGGTGGAGACGGCTTCGCGGTAACGGTTTTCGCTGACGCGTTCATGCCCTTCTTCTTCCTCTTTCCACATTTGCGCCCCGCCTGCCCCACAGCAGAACGACTTCCTGCCGTTGCGCGGCATTTCTTGCAGCAGCCCGCCGCTCTGGCTCAACACCTTCCGGGGTTCTTCGAGAATGTCATTTTGCCGGCCCAGATAACATGGGTCGTGGAAGGTCAGTCTTCCCAATTCACTTTGTTTTTCCAGGGGCAATCGCCCGGCAGCAACCAGCTCGTTAATCAACTGGGTATGGTGAATTACCTGGTAATTGCCGCCGAACTGCGGATATTCATTCTTGAGCGTATGCAGGCAATGTGGGCAGGTAGTCACAATCCGGGCAGGCGCAACTTCGTTGAGCACCTCGACATTGCCTGTCGCCAGCTCGAAGAAAATATAGTCCATCCCGGCGCGGCGGGCAGAATCCCCGGTGCACATTTCCTGCTGGCCCAACACCGCGTAATTGACTCCCGCCGTGTTGAGAATACGGGCAAATGCCCGGGCGGTTTTTTGGGCGCGGGCGTCGGTCGCTGGCGCGCAACCCACCCACCAAAGGATTTCCGGGGTGGGATTTTCATCGATGGTGGGCACCTCCAGCCCTTCCGCCCATTTCATCCGCTCCGTTGGTGGGATATTCCATGGATTCTGGCTGCGTTCCATGCCGCGAAAAGCGGTTTGCAGCTCGGCAGGGAATTCGTTATCCATCAAAACCAGGGTACGGCGAATATCGAGAATGTCGCGCATCGGCTCATTCCCTACCGGACAAATGTCCACACAGGCTCCACAGGCAGTGCACGCCCAGACCGCCTCGGTGGGGATCGCAAAGTCGATCAATGTCTGGGAGCTGGGCTCACCGGCGGCCAGCCTGGCGCCTTCGTAATTGATAAAATAACGTTTATTGATCTCCAGGGTGGCGGGGGAAAGCACCTTGCCAGTGTTATAGGCGGGGCAAACCTCCTGGCAGCGGTAGCACATAATGCACGCATAAGCATCCATCAGTTGCTCCCAACCCAGGTCTTCCAGCCGGTTGGCGCCGAATTGCTCCAGGCTCTCGTCGTCAAAATTGATCTTGCTCAATTCACCTATCGAACGACGTGTTGGCTTGGTGATGAAATTAAGCGGCGCAAAGAACAGGTGGATGTGTTTGGTATAGGGGAAATATGGCAGGAACGCCAGGATGACGGCGATGGCAAACCAGAAACTCATGTGCTCAGCAACGGTTATTCCGGTATCGCTCCAGCCTGCCCATAAACTCGAAACCAGGCTGGCAAAGGGTTGCCAGGCATCTGTTTCTCCACCGGCGGCAATCTTGAAGGACGCGCCCAGAAATCGCGCGCCCACATGCACCAGGATAAAGCTGCCTACGATCAGGGAATCCCTGCGAATCCCGTGGCGGGCTTTTGGATGCAGCAGGACGTTTTCCCGCGCCGAAAGCTCTTCCGGGCGCAGGACAAAACGCCGCACGAGCAAAATCGCCATACCCACTAACACACCCACGCTGAGCAAATCGGCAATCAGGCGATACACACCGCCCAAAGTCGAGCCGGCCAGAAATTCGAACCCGGGGATAAACGCTTCCAGGACTTCAACCAGGTTTACCAGCAAATAATACATAAATCCCCAGGCGACCAACCCGTGGAACAGGCTGGCAACCGGACGAAGCCGGAATGTCGGCGCAAGGCTGATTGTTTTGACGAGACCACTGGCCCACTGTTTCCGGATGGCGTCCCAATCCGGCCGGCCTTTTCCCCGGCTGATAATGCCGATGATCCGCCTTACACCCAGATAAGTCCACCATAACGAGATCAGGGTCAACAGGATAAAGATGATTTTTTCGGCCAGGGTGAGCATCGGTCGCCTCCAGTGTTATGGGTTTGCAATGTTCTCCGGGTTGATGGATTCCTCCCCAGCTTTACCTGGCTGATTATACCATCGGGATATCCCTGCTCGCGTTGCCATTAACAACTCAGGGGAAATCACGCCGGAATAAACGTACGACCCCTTTGCCCGCTCGGTCGCCAGGATGAAGAAAATGATGTAAAAATTGTTCCGCATTCCTGCTGTTAATGCTGTTAATGCTGTTAATATATTAATTAATTAATTAACAGCAACAGCAGCAGATCCTGAACAAATTGTACATAATAATCGGGCATCCTTCCCCGGGTTAACCCCAGGGTTACCCCGTTTTGGCGTGAAAATCAGGCGCCGCCATCCCCATAAAAGGACGGGTCGGTAGGCGTCTGACCGCTGGGATCCCAGACATAAACCCAATCGCCTTCATCCGCCCATTCGAAAATCCAGCGCGCATCACCCACAGAAAGATTGACACACCCGTGCGATTGGGGGAAGCCGAGTTTGGCGCGCCAGTATGCGCCATGTAATGCGCGGGCTTTGTCGTAATACAGCGTCCAGGGTACATGGTCCAGGGAATAATAATCCGACCGGTCGGCCGCGAACGAACCGCTCATCGGGGTGGTGGCATGTTTGGCATAAATCTGAAATAAACCGGGGCGGGTATAGAGCGGTTCTACCCCGGTGGCGGAAATCGTGGCAAATACCAGGCGGCGCCGGTCATACACTGCCACCGTTTGCTCCGCCAGGTTTACCTCGATCCAGCGCCCATTTTCCACCCCTTCCGGAGGGGTGGTATTGATCATGACCCGGTTGACCAGGCGCCCTTCCAGCCAGCGGTCCGGGGCAACGCGGTTCCATTCCACCCCATCCACTTCAGTCACTTCGAAGACCTGAACAACCTCGTTGGTGAAATACATCTCTCCCGGGATTTCCGGATGGTTATAACCCGGCGCGCTGCGCGGGGCGGTATCCAGCAGGATCCAGCCAAAATCCGTGGAGGGCGTGTAGGGGAAGATCAGGCCGCGATAGACCTGGGGGACGGACACCGGGGAGACATCCCCGCGGGAAAGCCAGGTTCCGGCGGTAGTCTGAACGTATTTACCGTCGTAAATCCCCAGGTAGGTGATGTAGGTGAAGTTCGTATCCAGGTAATTGATGGCGGCTGAGTTTTGGCCTACATCTTGCATGGAGCCAAACACCGGAATTCGATTCTTGCGGATATCGTCCCGCACCTTCATATACTGGTACTCCAGGGCGAAGTAGCTGGAATCCAGCACCTCGTAACGGAACGGGCGGATCGGAAAAGTGACCCCGGCCTGTTCCATGCGCAGGCGATATGCAGCCGGCCCGGTCAGCAGGCATTCTCCCACCACCGGCCTGGTTCCATTCGCCGGCAAACATAACACTTCCCCGGCGTGGTTCTTCTTCCCAGGCGCTTCAGATTGAGCTTTCGCTTCGGAAAAGACAAGACCGCTGATCAATACGGATAATACAACCACTAAGCGAACCAACTTCATGAGTTACCAATACCTCCTGCCTTTACCTGTATCCGGAATGATATTTGCATCCCCGACTGCTGATGGCTCAGGGGCGGGCGGGTGTCCACCCTTGAGCGGTTGATGGCAGGGCTACAGGGTTCCTTCCAGGTAAACGCCCTGACCATAGGGCAATCAAAGCGTTATTATAACAGCTTGAATTCCTGATGGCGCTATGCTACATTTAGGCCAATCGTACCGAAATCACTGCCCAGGAGTCCGTCGATGACAAAAACTCGCTCCCAATTAATGGTAGAACGTCTGCGCAGCATGCAAAGTTCCTCACCGGACATGATTGCCTCTGCGGTGGTCAGCGTAGACGGCCTGAGCATCGCCTCCTCCCTGCCCAGAGAGGTGGAAGAGGATCGGGTGTCGGCCATGTCTGCAGCCATGCTTTCGCTGGGAGAAAGGATCGCCTCCGAATTGGGCAGGGGCAATTTGGACCAGGTGTATATCAAAGGGCAACTCGGTTATGTGATCTTAATGGCCGTGGGGGAGGAGGCGGTACTGACGGTGCTCGCCGGCGATCAGGCAAAATTGGGGCTGGTCTTTCTGGATATGCGCCGCGCAGTCGCCGATCTGGTGCGGTTAATCTGATTTCCCGCCACGCTCCGGAAGATTCAGGGGATTAACCCGAAACGGCAAGATAAGGGCAAGGTAAGAAAGCCGTAACCCAATTGCATAATTAACTACATTAATATCACAGGACATAATTCGGGCCGATGATTCAGCCCGCTAAACGAACTCCCCACAGGATGGCATATGCGCCAGCTCACCATGGTGATCCCGGTCTATAACGAGGCCGAAAACCTGCCGATTTTATTGCGGGATTTACTTGCCCTGCCTTTCCCTAAAGTGAATATCCTGGTGGTGGATGACGCCAGCCCGGATGGCAGCGGGGAAATTGCCGAACAATTCAAGCGGGAATCTGGCAACCGGGTGGATGTGCTCCACCGTACCGGTAAACTCGGCCTGGGCACGGCTTATTTGGATGGCTTCAGGCGAATACTCACCACCGACGCCCAGGCGATCGGCCAGATGGATGCGGATCTTTCGCACCCGGTGGACAAAATCCCCGAACTCTACCAATCCCTGGCGTTCAACGACGTGGCCATCGGATCGCGTTATGTTCCGGGGGGGAGCGTGGATATTAACTGGCCGCTCTGGCGCAAATGGCTCTCGGCGTTTGGCAATTTTTATGCGCGCACCATTCTCCGGCTGCCGCTGCAGGACGTAACCGGCGGATTCAAGCTCTGGCGGCGTGAAGCGCTGGAGCAACTACCCCTTTCCCGGGTACACTCCAACGGGTATGCCTTCCAGGTCGAGATGGCGTACATCGCCCACCGCTCGGGTTTCACGTTTACAGAAATTCCCATCTATTTTGCCGATCGCCAGTGGGGCATATCCAAAATGTCGTTAAAAATCCAGCGCGAAGCCGCCATTCGGGTCTGGCAATTATTGCGTGAATATCGAGACCTCCGCCCGGTGAATTTGCCCGGCGAAGCGGCCTACCATTAATCACCGCGATCTTACGGGCGGCGGCAGGTATTTACCTGATTTTCTGGGCTTAGATCAGGTGGGCGTCGCTTCACTTTTGTCCTGCTGAACCGCCTCCACCAGCCGCCCCCATTCGGCGACCGACAGGGTTTCTGCCCGGCGTTGCGCGTCGATGCCGGCTGTTTGGAGCAAACGCACGGCCTCATCAGGCGACCAGCCCATCCCCCCTGCCAGCGCATTGCGCAATGTCTTCCGCTTCTGGCTGAAACCCGCTTTAGCCAGCCGGAAGAACAGGCGATGCTGCCCGGCGGGAAGTTTTGGGCCGGCAGTCAGGTCGACGCGCACAATCGCAGAATCCACCTGGGGAACCGGATAAAAGGCGCCGGCAGGGATACGCCCCCGAATTTCGGGGACGCCATAGAGCTGTACGCTCAATGCCAGCAAACTCATCTCGCCCGGCGAGGCGCAAATGCGCAGCGCCACCTCGCGCTGTACGGTGAGCACCATCCGCAGCGGGCGGACACCGGCTTCCAGCAGGTGGCGGGTTACCGCCGAAGTGATGTAATAGGGAATATTCGCCACCACCACGTATGGCCGCCCGGATAAAACCCGGGCCACATCCACCTTCAGAATGTCGGCTTGAAGAAGCTGGACATTGGCAAACGGGGAAATCACTTCTTCCAACGCCGGAACCAGCCGCCCGTCCAGCTCCACCGCCACGACTTTCTCGGCGGCGAGCGCCAGGTGGCGCGTCAGGCTGCCCAACCCCGGGCCGATCTCCAAAACCTGCGTATTCGGGGTTATTTCCGCCGCTTCGACGACCCGGCGCAAAGCGCTCTCGTCGATCAGGAAATTTTGTCCGAGGCGTTTATCCGGGCGAAGGTTGTATTTATTCAAGAGCGCCTGAACCGGCAAGGGGGAAATATCCGGCATGGGTAGATGCTTTCACCTTTGACTTTTGTTATACTGGATGAAATCCATTGTTATTCTATCTGCCTGGGGAGCCCTGTCAATGTTTCTATTAATCCGCAAACTCCCGGCGTATCCCAAACCCCCCTCTGGCGTCATAAGGTATGCAACGTGATCGATGATACTGAAGTTCTTCAACGCGCCCGCGATCTGGATCAAGATACCCTGGCAGAAATTTACACAGCTTACAGCCCGGGCATCTATCGTTATGCATACCGGCTGTTGGGAGATGCCCACCAGGCTGAAGAATGTGTTTCCGAGGTGTTCAGCCGCTTCCTGCAGGCATTAAATGCCGGCGGCGGGCCGCAAAATACAATCCGCCCTTATTTATACCGGATTGCTCATAATTGGATTACCGATCTCTTCCGCCGCAAAATACCGGCAGAGCTCTCTTATGAGGCCGAAATGATCGGTGATACACAGGCCAATCCGGCTCTGCAGGCGGTCGATAACGATGAAAAGGAGCAGGTGCGCCGGGCGCTGCGGGTGCTGACGCCCGATCAACGCCAGGTCGTCCTGCTGAAATATTACGAAGGATTTACGAACGAGGAGGTCGCAGAGGCAATCCAAAAACCGGTTGGCGCAGTGAAATCGTTACAACACCGGGCACTGGCAGCCATGCACAGGATGCTCCTGCGAGAGGAAGAAATCAATGAACTTATTCGATGATCCCATCGACCCCCGATTGCGCGGTAAACTGGATGCCTTGAATCCGGTTCCGGAGCGAGATGCAGACGCCGCCCGGCAAGACCTGAGCCGCTTTCTCAGCCAGGCGGCGCAACTCAAACCCGCCGTATCTACGGTCGCCAAATCACGTCCTAATGAGTGGAAACTATTCCAAATCAGACAGGAGCGTTCAAAAATGGCAACCACACTTACTTCCCTCATCTTGATATTCACCCTGTTATTTGGCGGCGCGGGCGTGACTGCATTTGCAGCCCAGGCAAGCCAGCCGGATGAGTTGTTATACCCGGTAAAAACCATCACCGAGGCAGTCCAGTTCAGTCTGGTTTCCGCACCGGAAGACAAGGTAGAAACCCAGTTTCGCTTTTTGGAGCGGCGGTTTGCCGAGTTGCGTTATATGCTCGAGGAAGAAGCAATTCCCCCCGAAGCCTTTGTCAACCGCCTGCAAAGTCAATTGCAAA
>JAGUYX010000186.1 GCA_020061145.1 Anaerolineales bacterium
AGTCTCCAGGATTCGCCTGCTGCACACTCTCACGGAGCAACTGGTTCAACTGCTGGCGGGTCTCGTCCGGGGAAAGGTTCATACTGGCAGACCATTCCTGGATCAGGCGATCTTCCAGCACATCCAAAGAACGGGCTTCCGCATCGGTGATTTTCGACAGGACCCGCCGGCAATGCAGGTCGCGGATCAGGCGGGCAATCGATACCAGATCGCTGGACGAGCGCACCTCTTTGATCGAGTTCCGGCGCACCTTATAGTCATCGTCCATATCATGGGGAGCGCGTTGTAAGACGTTAATCACATCCTGAATGGCGGTTGGGCTGCTCAATGGGCGAACCCGGTCGTTCTGTGCGTTATCCAGGGGAACATAATAGATCGCATTTGGGGATTCAACCCGGTAATACTGGATCGGATGATGGTTCAATTCCCGCTCGACAATGCCGGTAATCTCGCCCACACCATAATAGTTGTGGACAATCCGTTCGCCAATCTGGAAAGGCATCGTATTCATAGCCATAAACAACTCCTTATCGCATTCAGGATGGATAAAACGACCGGATCACCTCTTCCGGTTTCTCCCAATACAGCAAAACGCACCTGTTGGCGTTACGCGAAAATCGATGGGAGCCAATCCGCGTGGTACTTCACCAGGAACCTCCACCCCCTGTATTGCACCCGGAATCGATCATTGCAATCTGCCAGATTCCCGTATCGACGTTACCACGCTGGACGATGAGCATCGGGCGCTAGGATGGTTCAGACACCCGCAGGATACCCTGGCACAAATGTACCGAGAAAATTATAACACAGGATTGGGCAACAGTCAATGAAAAATGCAGTTTTCCAATTTGTTTATAATTAATGATGCAAAGCGTCCCTCCTGAAGCTTTTGTTGGTGAAATATTGTGAAATTACATTATACTCAGGGGAGCAAATGGAGGCGGAGAGGGCTTATGGAAAATACCGGTTACGAACGTAATATTCCCATTTTAAGTCTCAGTCAGGCGTTGGCCATGTGCGGCCCGCCGATGATCGTCTTTCTGGGGGGGATAATCGGGGCGGAGCTGGCGCCAAACGAATCCCTGGCAACCCTGCCGGTGGCGATGTTGGTGGTTGGGGTGGCGCTGGCGACCATTCCGGCAGCGAATATGATGCGCCGGATTGGCCGGCGGCGCGGGTTTCAATTCAGCACCCTGCTGGCGGCAATCGGCGCATTGCTGGCTTCCCTGGCGGTTAACCTGGGTAGTTTCCTGTTATTTTGCCTGGCGATTTTACTGATCGGTTTTACCGGGGGGTTCATCCAGCAATTTCGTTTCGCCGCAGCGGAAAGCGTGATCCCGGAACGTTCCGGGCGGGCAGTTTCCTGGGTGCTGGCAGGCGGGATTTTCGCCGGTTTTTTAGGCCCGGAGATTGCCACACGCGCCCAGGATCTGCTGCCATTTGGCCTGTATAGCGGCTCGTTTATCGCTCTGGCGCTGCTCTACCTGGCGGTGACCGTGTTATTGAATTTCCTGCGGGATATCAAGCCGGTTGCCAGGGAGCTGCAAGGCGAAGAAAGACCGTTGGGCATCCTGGTGCGGCAACCGTTGTTTTTGCTGGCGGTCGTCTGCGCGGCGGTGGCCTACGGCGTAATGAGTTTTATCATGACCGCCACGCCTTTGCACCTGACCCATGGCTCGGGTTATTCCTTGCTGGATGCCAAATTCGTCATCCAGAGCCATATTATGGCAATGTACATCCCCTCCCTGTTCAGCGGCCTGCTGATCGAACGGTTTGGTTTGCAACGGGTAATGATGGCCGGTTTACTGGGTTTATTGGCCTGTGCCGGGCTGGCGATTTACAGCCGGGAGCTGGTACATTATTGGGGAGCGCTGGTATTATTGGGTGTAGGCTGGAATTTCCTGTTCGTCGGCGGGACAGTTTTACTCACCCGCACCTATTTACCGGCGGAACGGTTTAAGGCGCAGGCGGTGAACGACTTTACCGTGTTCAGTGTGCAGGCTTTGGCATCTCTTTCGGCGGGCACTGTTTTGTTTGTCACCAACTGGGATACGCTTAACCTGCTCAATCTGCCCATCCTGTTGATCACGGGAGGGATGCTGCTGGTAGTGATGCACACGGAAAGAGTGAAAGAACGTAAACGAATGGAGATACCGGTGTAAGGGTCCACAGTCTCAGCACATAGCAATATAAATTCAAAAAGCGAGGTCAGCATGCAATATCAAATCGACGGCACTACCATGCAAATTCTGGAGATTTCGCTGGATAACGGCGAATCGATCTTCACCGAATCCGGGGGTATGTCCTGGATGCAGGGCAATATCGATATGAAAACCAACACACGGGGTGGGCTGCTATCCGGGTTGGGACGCAGCCTGGCAGGCGAATCCCTGTTCATGACCACCTACACCAGCCGCCAGAATGGGGCGAAAATTTCCTTCGGTCCCGAAGCGCCGGGTAAGGTGGTTCCCCTCAAGTTGGGGCCAAACAGCTCCGTAATCTGCCAGAAGGATGCCTTTATGTGCGCTGAGGATACGGTCACCCTGAAAATAGAATTCCATCGCAAGCTGGGCGCCGGCCTGTTCGGCGGGGAAGGATTTATCCTGCAGCGCGTCAGCGGGCCGGGTATGGCCTTCCTCGAGATCCCCGGGGAGATGAAGGTGGTGGATCTGGCGGCAGGCGAGGAGCTGAAAGTCGATCCGGGATACCTGGCAGCTTTCGAGCCCACGGTGAGCTACGATATCACCATGGTCAAGGGGTTAAAGAACATCTTTTTCAGCGGCGAGGGATTGTTCCTGGCGTCTTTGAAAGGCCCGGGGAGAGTATGGCTGCAGACCCTGCCGCTCTCCAATCTGGCCGCCAAGCTGGCGCGGTACATCCCCAAATCAAGTTGAGAGAAAAAGCGGGTGAGCAAACGTGGCGCGGCAGGATCTCGCGCCACGTTTGCCTATGACGGCGACGGAAACCGCGTTTAGGGCCCGGTCAACGGGCAATTTGAGTCCGGTTCAGTGGACATTTTCAATTCCGGATTCGGGGACTTTTTAGCTTCTGGTTGACAGCCTGGGGGTTAATGTAAGAATAACGTCGATCTTCCACACTCGTGCCCTTGATTCTGTCATTTCGTAAGAGCGATGTTTTTTCGCCGGCGTAATTTTGTTGGTGGAAAAATCTTGCGCGGACAGGCCCCTTACCCAACCGGCTGTCCTACCCAACCATTGTTTTCGCGAGGGGTGTTTTGTGCGACGAAGCC
>JAGUYX010000178.1 GCA_020061145.1 Anaerolineales bacterium
CGAAAAATTGTTGGATGAAATTCGCCAGCAACACCACCCCACCGAGCAACAGGATTCCCAGACAGCCGCAAGACAGCAAGCGGCGCGCCAGCCGCGTCACCAGGCGCAGAGCGGTGCCCAGGATCAGCAAAATGAGGATAACCAGGAAAAACTGCTGGTAGGGTTCGAGCTGGTTGAATTCAAGCATCAGAGTAAATCGGCCTGTGAATAGAATACACCTTTTTTAACCACCTGGTATACAAGATTGGTGCCGAAGCGATAACCAAGATGGCGATAATCCGGCACATCCAGGATCAGCAGGTCAGCCTGCTTACCCGGCTCCAACGATCCAATCCGTTTCTCCAACCCGAGGGCAGCCGCAGCGTTGAGCGTGGCGGCCACGATCGCCTGCGCCGGGGTGAGCTTCAGGTAACGGCAGGCCAGCGCCAGGATAAACTGCATGTTTTCGCACCAGGCGGTGCCCGGGTTGAGATCACTGGCCAGGGCAAGCAGGCCGCCCGCTTCCAGGATGGCTTTAGCCGGGGTGTATTGCGGTTCAGCCAGGCCGAATGGAGTACCCGGCAAGGCAACCGCCACTGTTGCGGAGTCCGCCAGGGCCTGGATGTCTTCGCTAGGGGTTACCACCAGATGATCGGCGGAGACCGCCCCCAGGCTGGTTGCCAGGCGCGCCCCTCCCAGCGAATCGAACTCGTCGGCGTGGATTTTAAGCGGGAAACCCATCTCCCGGGCACGGGTGAGGATGCGGCGGCTTTGCTCCAGGCTGAAAGCGCCGGTCTCGCAGAAGACGTCCACAAAGGGCAGTGGTCGCGAAGGCGCCTGGGATAACCACCAGTCGAACACCGCAGGCAGCATTTCAACGCAGAGGTGATCTGTGTAAGCTTCCGGCTGGCCATGAAATTCCGGCGGGATGGCGTGGGCGCCTAAAAAGGTGGGCACCAGCTCGGCGGGGCCGATCCGGTCGAGCTCCAATATCGCCTCTAACATGCGTATTTCGCTGGCGGTCTCCAGCCCGTAACCGGTTTTCACTTCAATCGTCGTCGCCCCATGGGCAAACATACGTCTCAGGCGGGGGGTGGTTTCCTGAACCAGCGCGTCGCGGCTCGCCTGCCGTGTGGCGCGCATGGTGGCAAGAATCCCGCCGCCCTGCTCCAGGATTTCCAGGTAGCTGTATCCCTGCAGGCGTTGTTCAAATTCGGCTGCCCGGTCGCCAGCCCAGATCGCATGGGTATGGGGATCGACAAAGCCGGGCATCACCACCCTGCCACGCGCATCCAGGCGGGGTTCATCGGGATAACTGGCGTATAAATCGGCCGTGGAACCCACCGCCACAATTTTTTCGCCCTGAATGAGCACTGCCCCGTTATCGATCAGCCCCAGATCGCCCAGATCCAGACCCCGCTGAGGCGGCCCGGCAATGGTCAGAAGCTGGCTGGCAGAATGAATCAGCATATCAACGCTCTCCAACCTTTCTGGTTACTGTCAGGTTAATCAGGCTGACAGGATTAAACCACGTTCAGAGGTGAATGGCAAATCGGACATTCGTATCACACGCTTGGTATAATCGCCTTGGGCTGCGCCCGCGGGGTAGAGAGATCGCCTGAATGAACAATACCGATGAAATCTTCGACGTGCTACGCCGGATCAGCCAGGCGGGAGAAAAAGTCCGCCTGATTAATGTTTATAAAGGGTATCCGATTGCCTACCCGGCTCAGATACTGAGCATTGGCATCGATGCGGTTACTTTTAAAGTCCATCCTTACCAGGCATTATGCCTGTGGATGGAAAACCAGACTTTCATCCAGCATGATCGCCTGCCGGAGATTGTCCGGGCGCAGGCGGTCACCGTCGACCTCGAAGCCGAAATCACCGCCTTATCCAATTTTGAATATGTAAGCGGAGCACCTGGGAAACGACAGGATGAACGAGTGCAATTACGCAAACCGATCGAAGTTTATCTCACCTTGCGCGGCCAGAAATTCAGAACGGAATTAAGGGATCTGTCCTCGGGAGGGTTGGCAGTGGTGCTGGACGCCGCCTATTATGACCCGGATAAGTTTAATCAGGATGAGCCGCTGCAATTGATGTTTCAGCTCCCGGAGGCTGAACAGGGCGCCACCCGGGATGTAACCCTGAATGGCTCCATTCGCTCGGTGACCCGCGACCAGGTTAATCGTTACCGGTTAGGGATTCAAATCCATCCCTCGGGTGAGCATGAGTTGCCGGTGAGCCGATTTGTCGATTTACGCCAGGCGGAAGTGTTACAGGAAATCGATATGCTGCATGAGTCGATTTTGAGTTTACGCCTGGGCGAGACAGAGGATGTCGATTCAGACATCCGTGAAAATCAGGAAAAGTGAGGTCAGGAAAAAAGATGGCAAACTCGCAATTTCGCATCGAGCGAGATTCATTGGGTGAAGTCCAGATTCCAGTTGAGGTGTTATATGGCGCTCAGACTCAGCGCGCCGTCCATAATTTTCCGGTGTCCGGACTGAAACCCTGGAAGGCGTTTATCTGGTCGATGGCTAATATCAAACTGGCTGCTGCGCAGGTACACCTGGAGCTCGGTTTGTTGGATGAAGACCGCGCCAAAGCGATAATCCAGGCTGCCCGCGAGGTGGTGGAGGGCAAATGGGACAATCAATTCGTAGTCGATCCCTTCCAGGCAGGCGCCGGCACCAGCCACAATATGAACACCAATGAAGTCATCGCCAACCGCGCCAACCAGATTCTGGGATATGCGCTCGATGCAGATAAAAAACCCATTCATCCCAACGATCATGTCAACATGAGCCAATCGACCAACGATACCATTCCCACTGCCATTCGCCTGGGGATCTTATGGCGCCTGGATGAATTATTAGCGGTGGTAGATGGGCTGGCTCAAGCGCTGGAAAATAAAGCGCACGAATTTGACGATATCGTTAAATCGGGTCGCACGCACCTGCAAGACGCGGTGCCGGTGCGCCTGGGACAGGAATTTGGCGGTTATGCACAGGCGGTAAAGCGAGACCGCGAGCGGATTTCCCGGTCGGCTGAAGGATTGCGCAGCCTGGGGATTGGCGGTACCGCGACCGGCACCGGCTTGAATGCCCATCCGGAATATGCAGAACGGATGGTCCATAAGCTGAGCGAAAACACCGGATTACGATTGAGCAAGTCTCCCAATCTGTTCGAAGCCATGCAGTCCATGGCCGACGCGGCGGACTTTTCTGCCGCCTGTCGCACCCTGGCGATCACCCTGACCCGCATCGCCAACGATTTTCGCCTGCTATCATCCGGTCCGGCAACCGGCCTGGATGAAATTCGCCTGCCGGCTGTCCAACCCGGCTCGAGTATCATGCCCGGCAAGGTCAATCCGGTGCTGGCGGAAATGCTCAATATGGCTATGTTTCACGTCCAGGGGAATGACCTGACCGTTTCACTGGCGGCGCAGGCCGGCCAACTGGAGCTGAATGTGATGATGCCCATCATAGCGCACAATTTATTTGAAATGATGCAGGTGATGATCGGGGCAATCCGGGCCTTTACGGAAAAATGCGTGGTTGGCCTACAGGCGAACCGTGCCAAGGCTGAAGGCTGGCTTGCAAAAAATGCGATTGTGGTTACTGCGCTGAATCCCTTAATCGGTTATACAGCCGGCGCGCAACTGGTTAAAGAGGCGCTGGCGCGCAACCTGACCATTCAAGAAGTCGCCCTGGCAAAAGCCCAGGCCGGAGAACTGGTGCATACAGATGGTGGGCGCCGGATTACTCCCGCGGAAATCGAAAACGCCTTAAGTGATTTACGCCGTTTGACCGAGGGAGGAATTATCAGCAGTGACTGATGGCAGACAGGAGGTAAATCCCTGGGCGTATAGCTGATTAATAGGTAACCAACATGGAGATAACCATCGAAAGGATGATCAATACCCCCAGGACTATAAACACAATCTGCTGTGTACGCATACTGCGACGCTGAGCCGACGACATTTTCTTCTTTTTAGCCATAATCCTTCACCAATTAACTACCGGGTGTGCATTATAACAAATGCTGGAGGGGAGATTTCACGAGCGTAACATGGATTCCCGGCGGGTGCGTGCTTTTTTAATTGCCCCTTCCAATTCTTCAATCGTAACCGGTTTGAACAAATACGCATCAGCCCCAAGGGCGCTGGTTTCATCCACCTGCGCGTCGGTGGTTTCAGACGAGATCATCACAATCGGTAGACGGTCCCAGTGTTTTCTGCGGCGGATAAACTCTAATAAGTCCATTCCGGTCACTTCAGGCAGGTTGATATCCAGTAAGAGCACATCAGGAAGCTCACCTGCCAATAGAGCCCGCGCTGTGGAACGGGCATTATAAAAAGATCGCATTTCATAATTAAGCAGGCGTAACATCAGGCGCACTGCCCGGGTCATCTCCTCATCGTCATCGGTGTACCAGGCTACCGGCATAACTTACTCCAGGTGGGCTTTGACAGAATGTGCCAGTTTGACGCTGAACCCCGGCAGTGACGATAACTCATCAACCGAAGCACTCCTAATCTTATCCAGAGAACCAAAATGTTGCAACAACTGTTTGCGCCGCGAAGGTCCGATGCCGGGAATGGAATCGAGGGTAGAGGTCAACCCCTCCCGGCTACGCCGGTTGCGGTGGGCGCTGATGGCAAAACGGTGAGCTTCATCGCGTATCCGCTGGATCAGGTAAAGCCCCTGGGACTGAGGCGGCAGCCGCAATGACGCCTGCTGGCCTGGTAAAAATATTTCTTCTTCCTGTTTGGCCAGACCAAAAACAGGGATTTTGCCCAGCAGGTCGAACTTTTCCAGTACCCTCAGGCCGCGTCCAAGCTGGCCTTTTCCACCGTCAATGATCAATAAATCTGGCAGGCGCGCAAAGGCAAGGTCGGGTTTTTTTCCGGGTTTATTCGCTTCTTCCTGAGCCACCATCCAACGGTTGAATCGCCGGGTAAGCACTTCCTCCATACTGGCAAAATCATCCGGTCCGTTGACGCTGCGAATGTTAAAGCGACGGTAATAGTTCTTGCGCGGCACGCCCTGCTCAAAGACGACCATGCTGCCTACGGCGTAGGTGCCCTGAGTATTGGAAATATCGTAACACTCGATCCGGTTGGGCGGCTCAGGTAAATTCAAAGCTGCCTGGATTTCGGAAAGCGCCTGCGTCTGGCGGTGTTTTTCCATTTGCCATTGAGCTTTCAGCGCAGAAAGGGTATCGGAGGCATTTTCAGCCGCCATCTGGATCAATTCGCGCAGTTTACCCTCCTGGGGAATGATTATTTCCATTTTTTCGCCGGGATGCCGCGCCTTAAGCCATTGTTTGATGATTTGCACTTCTTCCACTTCATAGGGTAATAACACCTGACCAGGGATACCCGGCGTCTGATCGTAAAATTGCTTGATGAACTCAGCCATCACATTGGCATCCGGGGTATCTTCCGCACCTTCCAACAAGAAATAATCACGCCCGATTAATTTACCACCCCGGATGAAGAACACCTGCACGCAGGCATCGCCATTCGAGCGTGCCATGGCAATCACGTCCGAATCGACGTACTCTGATACGATGATTTTCTGTCGTTCCACAATCTTCTGGATAGCCTGGAGCTGATCGCGGATGGCCGCAGCACGCTCGAAACGTAATTCCTGGGAGGCGCGCTCCATTTCGTTCTCCAGACGGGTGACAATCGGCTCGGTGCGTCCATTCAGGAATTCGCACAGATCATTAATCATCGCCCGGTAATCCTGCCGGTTTATCACCCCGATGCAAGGTGCTGAACACAAGCGGATATCATAATAGAGGCAGGCGCGGCTATCCTGCCCGGTGATTTCCCGATCACAAGTCAGGTAAGGGAAAACCCGGCGCAGCACATCCAGGGTTTGATGCACAGCCCACACACTGGTAAATGGACCAAAATATCGGCTGCCATCCTGCTCCATCTGGCGGGTGACAAACACTTTAGGAAATGGATCAGCCCAGGTAATCTTGATATATGGATAACGTTTATCGTCCTTCAGACGCACGTTATAACGCGGGCGGTGCTTTTTGATCAGGTTCATTTCCAGGATCAGCGCTTCAAGCTCTGAGCCGACCGTGATCCATTCGATATCCGCGATGCGCCGCACCAGTTGGCGCGTTTTACCTTCCAGATTGGCGCTGGCATGAAAATAGGAGCGCACCCGGCTACGCAGGTTAATCGCTTTACCCACGTAGATCACCTGATTCTCATTATTCTTCATCAGGTAACAGCCGGGTTTGGTGGGTAAGGTATCTAAAATACCGCGTATATGGTCGGTGATTTCCATATTATTGGGATTCTATCACTATTAAAAATCAGAACTGCCAGACTGTGTGTTCCTCTCTTTCAGATTGCGTATAATACCAGCATGCAGAATCGGCCGTTGGAAAATTTATGTGGCAAGTATTTGCTGGCGCTGGAGCTGCGGCTGGCAGTGGCAGAATCCTGCACCGGAGGCTTATTGAGTCATCGAATCACCAATGTGCCTGGTTCGAGCGCCTATTTTGCCGGCGGCGTGGTGACATATGCCAACCAGGCCAAAGAACGACTGCTCGGCGTACCTGTAAATTTACTGGAACAACACGGCGCGGTCAGCCAGGAAGTAGCCCTGGCGATGGCCAGTGGTATATACCGGCTGCTCAATGCAGACATTGGTGTGTCGATCACCGGGATTGCAGGACCGGGTGGAGGAACGAAGGAAAAGCCAGTTGGCCTGGTTTGGATTGCAATCTGTACACCAGATTTCGCCCAGGCGTGGAAATTCATGTGGAAAGGCGATCGCCTGACAAACAAAGAACTCTCTGCGGAGAAAGCCTTGGAATTACTGGTGGAGTACCTGCGGAACCGTCAGACCATGCTGGCTCGATCGATCCAGGCAACCGGGCAGGGCTGATGTTCAAAGAAGCCATTACCGTCACAACCCGTTCTGGGCAATATGACAAAGTTATTCCCCTCAGCTTTACTTATCGGGGCAATATCTTCCAGGTGGAGGCCACCGGCCGGCGTTGGTCGGACGAAGAGGGTGACCATGTGCTGGTGATGGTACCGGGCGGTCGGGTGTACCATCTCCTTTTTAATGCCGAAAGTAACACCTGGTTTCTCGTTCCGCGGCCATCCACACCTACCCGATTACCCGGGTAACCATCAGGCGACCGGCTGTCCCAGGCGTGAGCGCTCCTGATCCACGATGTTATCGTCCAGCTTGCGAAACAACGGTTGAGGTTGGAGGAAGGGTCGCCCGCCTTCGATCTGGCTGGGTAACCACCTGCCACTGCCATCCGGTTGGTACCGCAATACCTCATGGGTATCCAGGTCATCCGTTACCGTCTGGGTGATTTGCGAACCAAATATGGGCGTGGTGTAACCCAGGAAGGTATGCAGTCTTTCGCTGGTGAACGGGAGGAAGGGGGCGAGCAAAATTTTCAACGAGTCGATTGCCCGGATGGCTGTAAAGATCGTTTTGGCGGCTGCCGGTTTGTCGGTTTTGATCTCAAACCAGGGGCCGGCGGTATCCAGATATTTATTTACTTCTGCAGCCAGGCTGATAGCTTCTACCAGAGCCGCGCGCAGATGCACCCGGTCGAGTAAATCCCCAACCGTATGAAATCCGGCCTCGATTTTAGCGAGAATTTCATGATCCTGAGGGCGTAGCTCGCCAGGCTCGGGTATATGTCCTTCCCAATGTTTATGGGCGAAAGACAGCACCCGATTTACCAGGTTGCCCCAGGTTGCGACCAGCTCATCATTGTTCCGGTGTAAGAAACCTTCCCAATCCCAATCGGTATCCTTGGTCTCCGGCATATTAACCGTCAGGTAATAACGCA
>JAGUYX010000201.1 GCA_020061145.1 Anaerolineales bacterium
CCACAGATATTCCACGGGTTAAATATATGCTGCGAGGCAATAAAATAGCTGGCAGCACCTGTAAATATACACTGGTGGAAAGGTTGTATTTATCGTAATTTTTGAAAAAGGTTGGAAAAAGCTGACCTTCGTAATCGCGATAACCATCCCGCACGAAATCTTCTGCCAGCATGGTATTCACAGCTTCGTCGCTGAAAAAATACACCGGGAATTGATCCAGGGCGATCACGCGCGTGAGCAAATAAACGCCCAATGCCAGGCTAAAGAGCAGGCGATCTAAATTGCCGGCGGTGGTCAACCATTTATGGAGTGGGTGTAAATTGGTGGACGCCAGTGAGTTCCGAATTGTGTCATCCCCATGGGATGGAGTTACCTCCCGAGAGTCTTTCGTGTGCGCAGGAATAGGTCTGGTTTCGCGTCCACGCCAGCCCTTCTCGCCGATCCAACCCAACAGGATGAAACCAACAGCCAGCAAGGTAAGTATTACCCAGGACGAAGTCACAGGGTGAAGTTCCTCCCGGCTCTTAACGTAAACCGGTTTCCAGCCGAGAGATCACCAGGCGTTGAATTTCGCTGGTACCCTCGTAAATTTCCGTAATTTTGGCGTCTCGGAAATATCTTTCGACCGGCAATTCTTTGGAGTAACCGATCCCACCGTGTATTTGAACAGCTTCATGTGCACAAAACATGGCGGTTTCCGAGGCGAACAATTTGGCCATCGAGGCCTCCAGGGTAAAGCGGCCTCCGGATTTCTTTGTTTTCTCTTTTGCCATCGCGGCAGCGTAGGTCAGTAAACGCGAAGCTTCGATACGTGTTTTCATATCTGCCAGTTTGAAGCCAATCCCCTGGAACTGACCAATCTTTTGCCCGAATGCTTCACGTTCGCGTGTATATTCCAAGCTGGCTTCGTAGGCGGCTTCGGCAATGCCCAGCGATTGGGCTGCAATCCCGATCCGTCCGGCATCTAATACACTCATGGCAATTTTGAAACCTTCCCCTTCTTCTCCCAGGCGGTTTTCTACCGGTACACGAAAATTTTCAAACACAATTTCGCTGGTCGCCGAGGCGCGGATGCCCAGTTTGGGCTCTTTTTTACCCCGACTGAATCCCGGCTGGGTTGTATCGATTAAAAACGCGCTGATCCCTTTATGCGCCAGGTCTGGTTGGGTCATAATGAACACCAGGATAATATCTGCAACCGGCGCGCTGGTTACCCAGGATTTTCTGCCATTCAGAATGTAGAATTCGCCATCACGCTCGGCGCGGCTGCGCATCGAACCGGCATCCGAACCGGACATGGGTTCGGTCAATGAATAGGCTGCGATTTTTTCGCCCGCAGCAACCGGCGTCAAAAAGTTTTGTTTTTGCCATTCATTGCCATAACGCAAGACCGCGTAACAAAAGAGAGAATTATTGACCGACATAATCGTCCCGTGCGAAGCATCCACTTTGCAGATTTCTTCGAGCGCCAGGACGTATGCCAGTGTATCCATTCCTGCACCCCCATACTCTTCCGGGACCTCGATCCCCATAAAACCCATCTCACCCATTTTTTTGATTGTCTGGTAGGGGAATTCGCCGCTTTCATCGAATTCAGCGGCGATCGGAGCAATTTCCTTTTGGGCGAAATCGCGTGCAGCCTGGCGGATCATCTCATGTTCACTGGTGATCAGGCCTAACGGGTCGTTATTCATGCCTTCCTCCGGGGTGGGTGTTCTTACCCAAAGATTATAGCATGCAGGCGCTTGGCTACACCTTTGACCCATGTTCTGAACCAGAGTACAATCTGCTTAGTTTGTCTCCAGGAGCTTGCTATTCGATGAAAGAACAGATCACCCCTGAAATTTTCCAAGATATGGTCACCCTGGCAGCGCTGGAGTTAAGCCAGGCAGAAGCAGAATATCTGCGCCAGCAATTAAACAACCAGCTGACAGCCATCGGCGAATTGGAGCGAATCCCCCTGGATGAGGCAACCCCAGTGACCTCGCACGGTGTTCCCTACACGGAACAGATCAGCCAGGCACTGCGTGCCGATGAATGGATTACCGATCCATCTGCACCGGATATTCTTTCCCAGGCGCCAGAGACCGAAAATGGATATATCGTTGTTCCCGATATCCCGCACACAGAATTGAGCTGATCTATATGGAACTCTGCGACCTTTCTGCAGAACAAATTGCCAGTCTGGTACATAAGCGCGAAGTCTCCGCCCGGGAAGTACTCGAAGCCACACTTAACCGGGTTTCCCTGGTGGATGGGCGACCTGGACAGTTGGGTATCGAAGAGACCACCCCGGACGACGAAAAATATGTGCATGCCTTTATCAGTTTGACAGCGGAAAGAGCACGTGTCCAGGCGGATGAAGTTGACCGGCGTCTGGCAGGTGGGGAAGACCCGGGTCCGCTGGCCGGGGTGCCCTTCACAGTCAAGGATATTTTTGTCGTTCGCGGTACACCGTCTACAGCCGGCTCGCGCATTCTGGCTAATTTTGTCGCCCCGTACACCGCCACTCCGGTTGAAAGAATGGAACAGGCGGGCGGCATCATGTTGGGGAAAGTCAATCTGGATGAGTTCACCTATGGCTCATCGAATGAGTCCTCGGCATTTATACCCACCCCGCGCAACCCTTGGAATCCGGCTTATGTGCCCGGTGGTTCGTCGGGGGGTTCAACTGCGGCTGTGGCAGCAGGTGAAGGCGCGCTTTCTTTGGGCACCGATACAGCCGGCTCCATACGCCAGCCGGCTGCATTTTGCGGAGTGGTGGGCATGAAACCCACTTACGGGAGGGTCTCCCGCTATGGTTTGATCGCCTTTGGTTCTTCCCTGGATTGCCCTGGACCAGTGGCGCGTACGGTTAAGGATGCCACTTTGATGTTGAGCGTTATTGCCGGTCGTGACCCTCATGACCAGACCTCGGTTACGGTTCCGGTTCCCGATTATGCCTCACGGCTGGAGGCCGGGGTAAAAGGATTACGCATCGGACTCTCACCGGATTATTTCCGCATAACCTTTGTTGATCCACACACCGGCGAGCTGATCGAGCGTCCGATCGATCCTGAGGTCCTGGCAGCCACCCGCCGGGCAGCGGATGTGTTGGCTTCGCTGGGAGCAGAGATTATCGAAGATGTACCCATGCCACACACTCATTATGGCATCCCTGCATATTTCGTCATTTCGCGGGTGGAAGCTGCCTCTAACCTGCACCGCTATGATGGGGTGAAATATGGTTACCGTACTCCGGAGTATGTGACAGATTTGCGTGATCTCTATCGCAAAACGCGCGGCCAGGGGTTTGGCTTGCAGCCCAAGTTGCGTATCCTGATGGGGATGTACGTCAGCGCAGCCCAATATAGCGAACAGTATTACGTGCGCGCGCTGAGGGTACGCAGCCTGATTCGCCGTGATTTTGAAACAATCTTTGACCCATCTGGCGCGTATCGTCTGGATGCCTTGCTCACCCCCACTACCCCGACAACTGCCTTTACCATGCAGGAAGTTTATGGCGACTCGGTCTTGATGCAATATGCCGATGAGCTGACAGTACCTGCCAACCATGCCGGTGTACCCGGTATTTCCCTGCCAGCCGGGCTGGACCGCAAAGGTCTGCCAATCGGTATCCAATTCCTTGGCGCAGATTATGCAGAAGCAACCTTACTCCAAATCGGTTTTGCCTACGAACAGGCCACCCTCGGTGAAGATTGGCGCAAACGCAAACCTCAGGTGGTGGAAAGACTGGCTGTATGAGCATGCCCTTCACCCAGATCATGCAAGAGTTGGAATCGTTGGCGAACCCCGAAGCCGTTAAAGGGATGGCAAGATTTGGTATCCAGGGCGCCCGGGTTTTGGGGATCAGCATCCCGGAGTTGCGCCGGATGGCGCGGCAGGTGGGCAACCATCACACACTGGCGCTGGAGTTGTGGGGTAGCGGGGTGCATGAAGCGCGCCTCCTCGCCACTATGATTGCCGATGTTCGCCAGCTGACAGAAACGCAGATGGAAAACTGGGTCAACGACTTCGATTCCTGGGATTTGTGCGACCAGTGTTGCGGAAATCTTTTCGTTCGCTCGCCCCTGGCGTTCTCCAAAGCCCTCGAGTGGGCGGATCGCCGGGAAGAATTTGTGCGCCGGGCTGGATTTGCGCTGATGGCCTATCTGGCAGTCCATGCCAAAAAAGCGCCGGATGACGATTTTGCCCCATTTTTTCCAAAAATCGAGCAATACGCTGCAGATAACCGTAATTTTGTTAAAAAAGCGGTCAATTGGGCTTTACGGCAGATCGGAAAACGCAATCCCCATCTTAACCAGCAAGCTGTGAAACTTTCCTTACGGTTGGTCTCAACAGAGAATAAAACCGCTTTATGGGTTGGCAAAGATGCATACCGGGAATTAACCTCTGTAGCCGTGCAAAACCGGCTTGCGAAAAGACAAAACCAAGAGACATTAACATGACAGAATATGAAGCCGTGATCGGGCTGGAAACTCATATCCAGCTGAATACCCAAAGCAAGATTTTCTGTTCCTGTAAAGCGGATTCGTGGAATGATCCCCCCAATACCAATATTTGCCCGGTTTGTACCGGATTACCCGGTGTGTTGCCGGTCACCAACCGGGTTGTGGTCGAAAAAGCCGCTCTTCTGGCAGCCGCCATGCATGCAGAAATTCAACCGGTATCCTTCTTCGATCGAAAAAATTATTTTTATCCAGATTTGCCAAAGGGCTACCAGATCTCCCAATACGATCGCCCCCTGGCGCGCGGAGGCTACCTGGATGTGCCCCTGCCGGATGGAACCACCCGTCAAGTGACCATCGAAAAATTGCATATTGAAGAAGATGCAGGAAAAACAAAAAATGATAACGGGCGTCGCCTGATCGATTTTAATCGCTGCGGAGTACCCCTGATCGAAATGGTCACCGGGCCAGACCTCCGCAGCGCTGACGAGGCCGCGCAGTATCTCATTCGATTGCGGCAACTGTTGCGCTGGTTGGGTGTTTCGGAAGCGGATATGGAAAAAGCGCATTTGCGGTGTGATGCCAATGTTTCCATCCGCATGGTCGGTGCAGATTATCTCAACCCTAAAACGGAAATCAAGAATGTCAATTCGATTGTTGCGGTGAAGGAAGCGGTCCAGACTGAAATTGAGCGCCAGATACGCGAGGTGGAGGCGGGGAAGCGCATTGAAGCCTGGACTCTCGAATGGGACGAGGATGCCGGCGTGCTGCGCAAGATGCGTTCCAAGGAAACTGAAGCGGATTACCGTTATTTTCGCGAGCCTGACCTGCTGCCAATACACATCTCGGAAGCGTGGTTGGCGCACATTTTACAGGAATTACCTGAATTGCCCCTGGAACGCCGGGCGCGTTTCATTTCTCAGTACGGGCTGCCTGAATACGATGCCGATATTCTCACCGGCGAGCGAAGCCTCTCCGATTATTTCGAAGCCGCGGTGGCTTTATATCCGTCCGATCCGAAACGCGTCTCTAACTGGCTGCTCAATGACCTGATGCGCATGCTCAACGAAAGCGGAAAACTGGCAAGCGAATTACGCCTGACGCCTGATTATCTGGTGGAAATTATTCGCCTGGTGGATGCCGGTACGGTAAATACCACCACCGGTAAATCCTTGCTGGATAAGGTCGAAGCCAGTGGAAAACGACCGGGCGAGATTGTCAATGCCGAGGGTCTGGCGCAGGTGAGCGATACCGGTGCAATCCGCCAGGCAGCCCAACAAATCGTTTCAGCGAACCCCGAGCAGGTGCAATCCTATCGCAAAGGAAAAACTACGTTGATTGGCTGGTTCGTTGGCCAGTTGATGCGCGAGACGCGCGGCAAAGCAGATCCCCAACTGGCGCGCAGTATTTTGGAGGAGTTGCTCTCCGAATAAAAAAATCGGGTAAGGTGCGGCTTTCCGTAGTAGACCTGCAGAATATTTCGGAATTAACAATTTGAGCAAATATTTTTCCATCCCAGCCGGTTATCAGATTCGGCGGGCGGCAGGCACAGATGCTGACCGCATCAAAGCGCTGGTGCGTGGTGAAAACCTGAATCCTTTGAGCCTGGACTGGCGCCGGTTTTTTGTTGCCACGGATAGAAATGGGGAGGTAATTGCCTGTGTGCAGGTCAAACCACACCGTGATGGCACCCGGGAGCTGGCTTCGCTGGTGGTGCACGAGGCGCATCGGCGCAAGGGCTTGGCTGCAGCTCTTATCCATCAGGTTCTGCAGACATACCCCGGGGTGCTGTATTTGATGTGCCAGGCACGGTTGGAGAATTATTACCGCCGGTTTGGTTTTCAATCTGTCCGTCCGGAAAATCTACCACCTTATTTTCGACGGATAGCACATCTGGCCGGTATTTTTCGGGTGATCTTTCCCCCAGAGAGAGGTTTGCTGGTTATGCGGCGAGAGGAATAATGGCCAAATAAAAGGCTGGCGGGAATTTGAGCCCGCCAGCATTAAACCTCAATTGTTTTGGGGTAAGCCAGATTTTTAGAACAGCTCAACTGCCATGGCCACAGCTTCTGCTCCACCCAGGCAAAGCGAAGCAATGCCGCGCTTGAGGTTACGATCTTTCAATGCGTAAAGCAGGGTAGTCAGCACCCTGGCGCCACTGGCACCAATCGGATGCCCTAACGCAATTGCGCCGCCATTAACGTTGACCTTCTCCCAATCCCACCCCAGCTCTTGCAGGGCGTAGCCATCTGCCAGGACCTGGGCAGCGAAAGCTTCGTTTAACTCGATCAAGTCAACATCCGCCAACGTCCAACCGGTTTTTTGCAGTAAGAGGGGGATGGCAAAAGCCGGAGCGATAAACAGGTGTTTGGGATCGACTGCGGCTTGCGCATAGCCGACTATTCTGGCGAGCGGTTCCAGCCTGTTTTCTTCTGCTTTCTGGAGGCTGGACACCACGACCGCGCTCGCTCCATCGTTCAAACCGGGGGCATTACCGGCGGTCACCTTGCCGTCTTTGCGGAATGCTGGCTTTAATTTCGATAGCGCTTCCAACGATGTGTCCCGGCGTGGACCTTCGTCGGTATCCACCCGGGTGGTATTGCCTTTGCGATCCTGGATTTCAACCGCCACGATCTCGGCTTTAAATTTTCCTTGATCGATTGCTGTGATCGCTTTCTGGTGAGAGGCTAAAGCGAAACGATCCATTGCCTCGCGCGTGACTTCATACTCCTCGGCGATAAATTCGGCGGCATCACCCATTGCCCAGTCTTCAAATGGGTCCCACAATCCATCCAGGAGAAGGGCGTCTGTCAACTGGGTATGACCATAGCGTAAATTTCCGGTTCGTCCATCTACCAGGTAAGGAACGCGGCTCATACTTTCCATACCACCGGCCACAAACAAATCGCCATCTCCTGCGCGGATGGCCTGGGCGGCAAGCATGACGGATTTCAATCCCGAACCGCATACTTTATTGATCATGGTTGCGCCTACGGTTTCTGGTATGCCGGCAAAGATTGCTGCCTGGCGGGCCGGAGCCTGACCTTCCCCGGCGGTCACCACATTGCCCATTAACACCTCATTGATTTCACTTAAATCTGAAAGGCCGGCGCGCTCGACTGCCGCACGAACGGCAATCGCCCCCAGGCGCGGCGCAGGCAGGGAACTTAACCCGCCTTGAAAACGACCAATGGGTGTACGAACTGCACTAAGAATGACGGGTTGTTGATGATTGTCCATGACTTATTCTCTCTTTAGCCTAACTCGGTCGGTTTTGGTTAAAAAAGTCTGCTTAAGCGTGGTTACCAGGCCAGGCGAGCCGGATACGCTCGTAGGAGTCTTCCAGAGTCTCCGGTAAGACGCGGGTATTTCCCAGGCTGGACATAAAATTGGTATCCCCAGCCCATCGTGGGACGATGTGCATATGAACGTGCTCGGTGATTCCCGCGCCGGCTGCTTCCCCGATGTTCATACCCAGGTTAAAACCCTCAGGGCGATAAATCTCCTGTAAAACTTCCAGGCAGGTATTGGTAAGCGCCATCATTTCTGTGCGTGTGGGATCATCCAGTTCCACCAGATTGGCGACGTGGATCTTGGGGATGACCATCAGGTGTCCGCTGGTATAGGGGAAGCGGTTCAAAATGACTGCGTTATTTTTCCCGTTAAAAACTACCAGGCTTTGTGGATCATCCGGGTTGTGTACAGCATAACAAAATACGCAACCCGGTTCGTGTTTGTTTTCCAGGATATATTGCATGCGCCAGGGTGACCAGAGATATTGCATTTGATGTAATTATTTTTTCGGCAGCGTCCTGCTGAGAAAAAAACGTATTGCATGGATCATTTTGTATTCATTTTAACATTGAATGATGAGGGGCGGAATAGTTGACATGCATACTCAACCAGAGTATGCTATCGGCGATGAGCCAGTACACCCTCTTTGAACCTCTTGTCTGGACGATCAGTGATCTTACCCGCTATATTCGGGAACGCCTGGAAAGTGACAAAAATTTACAGGACATTTGGGTTCAGGGGGAGGTTTCCAATGTTTCCCGACCTGCTTCCGGCCATCTTTATTTTACGATCAAAGATCGTAGCGCATCTTTGCGTTGTGTGATGTGGCGCAGCGCTCAAACGCGCCAGGTATATCGTTTGCAGGATGGTGATGCGGTTGAAGTGCACGGTTCGATTGGCGTTTACGACCAGGGGGGTACGTACCAGCTTTATGTGGATCTGATTCGCCCCGCCGGGCAGGGAATACTATTCCAGGAATTTCTGCGGTTGAAAGATAAGCTTGAAGCTGAAGGCTTATTCGACACAGCGCTTAAAAAACCGATCCCCGCCTGGCCGCGCACAATCGGTGTCGTGACCTCGCCCACTGGTGCAGCTTTACGCGATATTTTGCATACATTAGGACGCCGCTATCCCCTGGCACACGTGATTTTGGCGCCCTCTCCGGTTCAGGGTGAGGATGCGCCTGCGCGCTTAATCGAGGCACTTTTATCCCTTCAGCGGATCAAACCCAGGCCTGATGTGATCCTGATTGCCCGGGGTGGTGGCTCCATGGAGGATCTCTGGGCATTTAATGACGAAAATCTGGCACGAGCTGTCAGCGCCTCGGGGATACCCGTGGTCAGTGGCGTAGGGCACGAGACCGACTTCACCATTCTGGATTTTGTCGCCGACCTGCGCGCTCCTACCCCTACCGCCGCGGCTGAATTGGTCACCCCGGACCAGGTTGAATTAAGATTAAGCCTGGCTGAGGCAGCCGATACGATGGTCTACCGATGGGGCCAATTGTCGCAGTCGAAAAAACAACAATTAAGTGGGCTGAACGAGCGTTTAATGCGCAGCAATCCCCAGGTCGCAATCCGCAATCAACGTCAACGTTTGGATGAAATTGAACGTCGTTTGATCTCCCAGGTCAGGCACTTTTTGCAGCTTCGCCGGCTGGGGTTGGAGGCGTTTTCCCAAAAGTTGGTTGCCTTAAATCCCCATGCGATCCTGCAGCGTGGTTATGCGGTCGTCCGGGATACCGGCGGCGTTGTGATCCGCAGGCAAAGGCAGGTTACTCCTGGTGAAAAGCTGAACGTCCAGGTCAGCGACGGTGTGTTTGGGGTGGTGGTAAGTGAAAATCAAGCAGCGGTTGGAGAACAAAATGACTGAACCCGAATCGGTTGAATCTCTGGCGTTTGAAGTTGCCTTTCAAGAGCTGGAAGAAATTGTCGCCAGACTCGAGCAGGAAGAGCATACCCTTGAAGAGTCGCTGCAACTATTCGAACGCGGCCAATCTCTGGCAAGGCACTGTGCTCGCTTGTTGGAACAGGCGGAGTTGAAAGTTCAACAAATCATTCAGGATGATCTGGTCGATTTTGAAGGAGAATCCTGATCCGCCATGCTTGCTGATTTACTTTCCAATCAGGTGTTAATTGGCGGATTAGTAGCCTGGTCGCTGGCCCAATTATTAAAACCGCCAATATCCTATCTGGCTACCCGGCGTTGGGATTGGCGTTTGATTTTCGCGCCGGGAGGTATGCCCAGTTCTCATTCAGCCCTGGTCACAGCCAGTTCATTAGCCATCGGTCTGTTTGTCGGATTTGATACGGCATTATTTGCTTTGTCGGTGGTGGTTGCCATGGTGGTGATTTATGATGCAACCGGGGTGCGCCGCCAGGCCGGGAAACACGCCGAAGTGATCAATGTATTAATTCATGACCTGGCTGCCGGGCATCCGCTAAAGGAGGCACAACTGGGAGAAGTTCTCGGCCATACACCTACCCAGGCATTTTTCGGCATTTTATTAGGGCTGGTGGTGACAATCATTGAATATTTGCTCTGGGTCTGACAGGCCTGTAATTAGCGAAACCTATTTGCTGAAACCGGGGAAAAAGATTTCAGAGTCTGGCAGATGATTGTCGTGAATACAGTTTTTTGATCACCAGATCCTGGACGAGGCGGAGTTCGCGCACCCGTAAGACATACAGGCTGAGCGCATACACAACCACCCCGAGTGCGCTACCCCCCAGGGCAACGATCCAAACCGGCGAGGCGGACATCCAACTCAACCATAACAGGAGAACACCAGCCATCGCCAGGCTGGCAACTCCTGCTTGCAAAAAACCGTTGGATAAATCCCTCCCGCGCAGGCCAGCCAGCCTGCGGCGCATTAAAATGAGCAGGACGCCCATTTCGAGCGTGGTAGCCAGGGTATTGGCCAATGCCAGCCCTCCATGCGGTAACCATCCGATACGGGAGAATAACGCTGCAAAAAGAAAGCTAAACAGTACATTCAGACTCATCGCAGCCGCGCCGACGAACACCGGAGTTTTGGTGTCCTGCATCGCATAAAATGCTCGGGACACAATCTCCACCAGTGAATGGCTGACCAGACCCAGTCCATACCATAATAAAGCCCAGGCAACCAGTTGGGTGGAGCGTTCATCGAACTCGCCACGTTGAAATAGCAGGCGAACGAGCGGATCTCGCAGCAGGATTAATCCCAGGCTGGCTGGCAGAGAAAGGAAAAAGACGCCGCGCAGGGTGGCTGCCAACGATCCGCGCATCTCTTCCCACCGGCCACTGGCAATCTGTGCTGAAAAAGTGGGTAGAGCGGCAATGGCGATTGCCTGGGCGATCACCACCTGAGGCATGGTCATCACCTGCCAGGCGACCGCAAGCGCGGTTGCGCTGCCGGTAGGCTGTCCGGAAGCCAGGTAGATGTTGATCCAGAAATTGAACTGAACA
>JAGUYX010000179.1 GCA_020061145.1 Anaerolineales bacterium
ATGTTGGGTCAGTTCATATTCATCCAGGCTGCGAAATCCCGGACGCGTGTGGGGGATAAAGGTGTCTTCGATTCCGGTAGCCCACCAGAAGGGATGTTCCTTGAGAGGAAACGGAGGTGCCATAGATTTGCTCTGTTCAATCCTTTATACAGGTATTGTAAGGAAAAGCCAGGTGGGATACCTGGCTGGCTCTCAATCTATACGTGCGTAATACATTACGGCGCCGGCTGCGAATCTGTGGTCGGTCCCAGGATGACCGGTTTTCCACTGCTCCAATCCAGCCGGTCCAGCCACATGTAGCGGCTATCCCCGCGGGTCCCCGAGGGCAGTATATCCCAGGCATGATATACCAGCCAATCCTGGTCGCCTACAGTGATGATAGTCTGGTGTCCCGGGCCGATAACAAAGGGTTGTTCATCCAGCCGGCTGGACAGGATCGGATTTTCTGCGGCTTTTTCACAGGGACCCAGAGGCGTTTCGCAGAGCGCATACCCGACCGCATATTCGTGCCCGGCATAGGAGTTGGCTGAATAAAAGAGATAATATTTCCCCAGGCGGTTCACCAGGGTAGGGGCCTCAATAACCTGGCCTTCCCAACGCTGATCGTTGCGGATCAGGGCGACCGGCTCACCAACCAATCCCAAACCGTCCGGGGTCAGCTCCTGGATATAGAGATAGGTCGGAAAACCACAACAGTTACCGTCATTTTTATAGAGCAGGTACAACTTATCCCCATCCCGGAAGGGGCTGGCGTCAATCGTGCCTCCCTGATCTGTCTGGCAAACCAGGGGCGCTTCATGCGGGTCCAGGTATTTGCCCCCCGGCTGCTCGCTGACTGTCACACCCACACACTGTTTTCCCGAGGCGGCGTCCCGGGCAGTGTAATATAGCAGGAATGTCCCCTCCAATTCCAAAACTTCAGGCGCCCAGACATCCGAGCGGTTCAACTGTACCCACTTCGCCAGCGCGGGCATGGCATCGCTTTTGAGCGACCACTGGATCAGGTTTGTCGAGGTAGCCAGTTGCACGTTTTTGCCTGAGCCATTGGTGGCGAAAGCATACCAGGTATCCCCCACCTGGAGCAGGAAAGGATCCGGAAAATTCGTCCTCAAAACCGGGTTCTTGAACACCGGACCGGCAGGTGTGACCTGCTCCGTCTCACCGGTTGGGGTGGGGGCGGAAGTCTGATCGGGCTTCCGCCCACTGCACCCGCCCAGGAGGAGAAAGAGGAGAAGGAGAATCATCCAGGGCTTTTTCATTCAAAATCAACCTTTTAAGCCGGTGGTCGCCACACTTTGCACAATGAACCGCTGCAAGAAGATATACAACGCCAATACCGGAACCGCCACAATCACCGCGCCGGCCATCATTAACCCATACTCGGACGTATAAGCTCCCTGCAGACTGCGTAAGCCGGGCTGTAAGGTCAGCATATCCCGCTCTTTAAGGATTAATAACGGCCAGAGGAAATTGTTCCAGCTACCCAGGAATTCAATAATTGCCAGGGTCGCCAGGGCCGGCTTGGCGAGCGGCAGCACGATTTGAAAGTAGGTCTGGAAGATGGAAGCGCCATCGATCTGGGCAGCTTCTTCAAGCTCCTTGGGGATGCTCAGGAAAAATTGGCGCATGAAAAACACCGGAAATACGGCGGCAAATCCCGGCAATAACACCCCGGCAAAACTGTTCAACAGACCCAGACGATAGATGGTGACGAAATTGGGCACCAGAAACAGGATACCAGGTAGAAACAGGGTCACTAACAGCATCCCAAAGATCAAATTGCGCCCCGGAAAATTCAGTCGGGCGTAAGCATAGGCCGCCGTGGATGCCAGAAACAAGATCACCACGGTGTGGATCACCGCAATGATCAGGCTGTTTACAAACCAGGTATCGATCGGCGTGGAGGGATTGTCTAATATTTTGGTGTAGTTCTCGAGCGTGATGACTTCCGGTATCCATTGAATCTCGCGCGTAAACAGCAGGCTTTTAGGCTTCAGGGAGGTTGAAAACATCCAGACCATCGGGATGATAATCAACAACGCAACCAGGCTCATGAGGACATACCAGGCAATCCGAGTAATGAGTTGTCGCCGGCGATAACCTTCTTTGAATTCGAGGGAAGGGGAGGCTTGTGACATAACTGCGCTCCTTAACTCTCACGCTGCTGGAAAATCTTGAAATTGAAATAAGATATCGCCACCATGATGCTCGCCACGATAAAGGACATGGCTGCTGCGCTGCCCTGGAACGGGCGGACAAAACCCTCATTGTAGATGCGCAGCATGACCGGCTCGGTAGCGCCGCCGCCGGTAGGCAGGCGTGGATCGCCGCGCGTCATCATCAACGGCTGGCCAAACAGGTTGAAGGAAGCGATGATGGTGGTGGTGATGATAAACAATAAGACTGGCCGTAGTGAAGGGAGCGTAATATGCAGGAATTGCTGCCAGCTGGTCGCCCCATCAATTGAAGCCGCTTCGTAATATTCTTCAGGAATATCCTGCAATGCAGCCAGTAAAATGATCATATTGAAGCCCATTGTCCACCACACCGTGGCAATCACGATAGAAATCATTGCCCAGGGCATGGTCGAGAGCCAACGCGGGCCATTGAATCCTAATTCGCCGAGATAATAGTTCAACAAGCCTCCCTGGCTCTGGAAAATCCACCACCAGATGAGCGAGATGACCGCCACGGATAGCACCCAGGGGGCAAAATAGATGGCGCGAAACAGATTCCGACCGACGGTTTTGTTGTTTAGCAAGACGGCCAGCCCCAGGGGAATCAGGATCAGGAAAGGCACACTTTCCAGCACGAATATGACCGTCGTTTTCAATGAGGTCCAAAACTCGTTAAATTTTACGCTGCCAACTTTGAACAGATTCAGGTAATTTGTAAATCCGACAAATTTTGATGCG
>JAGUYX010000093.1 GCA_020061145.1 Anaerolineales bacterium
ATGCAGGAAAGGAATGTGACGGTCGCCAAGGTTACCCGGCGGCTGCCAGAACCGTTTTTTGTGCTGGCTACCCAGAACCCGCTGGAAATGGAAGGCACCTATCCCTTGCCAGAAGCCCAGCTCGACCGGTTTTTCTTCAAAGTGGATGTGCCCTTCCCGGCGGTGGATGAGCTGGTGGAAATTGCTAACCTCACCACCAGCAGCAGCCAGCCGCGTGCAAATAAAGTTGCAGATGGGGCGACTATCCTGGCCATGCAGGCGCTGGCGCGCAGCCTGCCTATCGCTGAGCACGTCACTGAATATGCTGCCCGGGTATTAAAAGCCACCCATCCGGATGATCCACAGGCGCCGGAAATCATCCGGCAGTACGTCCGTTATGGCGCCAGCCCGCGCGGCATGCAGGCCATGATCCTGGCAGGCAAAATATTCGCCATGCTGGATGGGCGCTACAATGTTGCATTCGACGATATCCGCCACGCTGCCATACCGGCTTTACGCCACCGGCTTATCCTGAATTTTGAGGCCCAGGCGGAAGGGGTTTCCCCGGATCTCGTGGTCAGCGAGTTGTTACAGGCGATTTCCGTCGAGGTAACCTGAGCAGCCTTTACCGGTAAACCATCCCGATGACCAGCCCTAAACCTGAACCTGCTGCTTCCCCATCTCCAGAACGGTCTGAGCGCCTGTTTGACGAAGCTTTTTTGCGTAAACTGGAACGCCTGGCGATTCTCTCGCGCCGCGCGCTGGCCGGTCAATTGCAGGGTGAGCGGCGTAGCCCTAAACGCGGCCAATCGGTGGAGTTCGCCGATTTTCGCCCTTACACCATGGGAGATGACATCCGGCGTATCGATTGGAATGCCTATGCCCGCCTGGAGCGGTTCTTCATTAAATTATTTGTCGAAGAAGAGGATCTGACCATCCATCTTTTACTGGACGCCAGCCGCTCGATGCGCTGGGGCACACCGGACAAATGGAGTTATGCGGTGCGCAGCGCCGGGGCTCTGGGATATATTGCTCTGGCTGGACTGGATCGGGTAACCGTATTTACCCTCGCCGGAGAAAATGGCAACCCGGAGAAGTCGCTTTCACCTCGGCGGGGAAAGGGACAGGCTCTATCCCTGTTCAATTATTTAGGGCATATCACCCCCGGAGGTGTGGCTTATCTTGGGCCGGCTTTACGCAATTACGCCGCTTCCGCCGTCCACCCCGGACCGCTGGTGCTTCTCTCCGACCTGTTTGACGATAGCTGGCAGGATGGTTTGCGGGCGCTTGCCGGGCGAGGATTCGAGGTTACCTTGTTGCATATTCTCTCCTCGGATGAGATTGAACCTGACTTAACCGGCGATTTAAAGCTGCTCGATATTGAAACGCGCAGCGAGATTGAGATTACTGCGGATTATGATCTCTTACAGCGTTATCAGGCCGGCCTGGCTGCCTGGCGTCAGGAAATCACCCGCTTCTGTGCTGCGCGTGGCATTTCTTATGTTCCCCTGACCACCGCCATTCCCCTGGAGGAAGTCTTGTTTGCTTTATTGCGCCGCCAGGGGGTTCTACGCTGAGTTATGGCATTCCTCGCACCGCTTGCTTTTTCGCTGCTGATATTGATCCCGCTGGTGATCGCCATGTATTTGTTGAAGTTGCGGCGCACCGAACAGGCGGTATCCAGCGTGTATTTATGGCGGCGAATGGTTCGGGATATTGAAGCCAATGCTCCCTGGCAAAAACTGCGGCGGAATCTGCTGCTTTTACTGCAAATCCTGTTTTTATTGTTCTTGATCTTCGCCCTTTCGCGCCCATTTACCCGGGTAGCCGGATCGGGCAGCCAATCGACCATCATTATTCTGGATACTTCCGCCAGCATGGCGGCCACGGACGCACAGCCTGATCGCCTGGAAGTAGCCCGGACTCAGGCGCGGCGGTTGGTGGATGACCTGCCCGATGGGGCGCGGGTGACCATTATCGCTGCCGGGCAGAGCGCCCAGGTGCTGGTTGCCTCCTCTCAGGATCGCCGCCAGGCTTATCTCGCCATCGACAGCCTGCAGGTACAGCCTGGAGGCAGCAACATGGAGGCAGCCTTACAGTTGGCTTCTGCGATTGCCGCCCGCCAGCCAGAGACCGAAATTATTTTGCTCACCGATGGCAATCTCGATCTGCCAGACCGCCTGGCGATCGCCGGTAATGTTCGCTATTTACCGGTTGGGACGCAGGGTGAAAACCAGGCCATTTCCCTGTTAAACCTGGAACGCCTGCCCGGGGAAGACACGTTGACTGCCTTTGCTCAGGTACGCAACTATGACCAGCGTGGCACTGACCCCGTATTACGCCGGATCAGTTTCTATCTGGATGGTGTTTTATTCCATGCTCAGGACATCGAGCTGGATCCCGGTGGACAGCAGGCCATCCTGGTTCCCGATTTGCCGCTGGAAACCGGTATCGTTGAAGCCCGCCTGGATGAGACCGATCACCTGTCTCTGGATGACCGCGCCTGGGTGGTTTGGCGGAATATCGAGTCTGCCCCCGTGACCCTGGTATCCAACGGCAACCGGTTTTTAGAGACGGCTTTATCTCTATTACCGGGTGTGGAAGTGACCGTGGTAGCACCCGAAGATTGGGAGAGCAGCTTTCAGGAAAGTGCGGATGACCAGGCTGCTAATCGTCTGACGATCTTCGATGGATATGTGCCGGAATCGGGAAGCCTGCCTGCAGAAAATCTGCTCTTTATCGGGCCACGGCGCAGCACCGCCCTGTTTTCGATCACCGGAACCATTCAGAGTCCCGAATTATCCATCCTGGCGGAGGGCGATCCCTTGCTTGCCAACCTGGTGGATCTGCAGCAGATTAATGTGCTCGAGGCGGCCTGGATTTCCCTGCCAGATTGGGGCCAACCGGTAATTTCCACGCCCGCACCGGAAGGAACCGTGCCGCTGTTGTTCCGTGGCGAGGTGGAGGGAAGAAGGGTGGTTGTTCTGGCTTTTGATTTCCGGCACTCCGATTTGCCCTTGCAGATTTCCTATCCGATCTTGTTGGCCAACCTGATGCACTGGTTGGCTCCCGCGGAGGTCGATCTACCTGCCCAGGCAGCCCCTGGCGAAACGGTCAGTTTCAGCCTCCCCGCCCAGAATACATCGGCAATACTTCTCCAGCCGGATGGCAGACAGGTTCCGCTGACGGTCCAGGACACTCGCTTAATTACACCCCCGCTCAATCAGCTGGGCGTGTACCAGGTGTTATGGGGGGAAGATCAGCAGGCAAGCTTTGCCGTTAACCTGTTTTCTCCGCGCGAGTCCCAGATCTTACCGGCAGGAACACTGCCGGTTGTGGGCGATAATTCTTCAACCTCAACTGATCCGAACCAGTTGGGACGGCGAGAATGGTGGCGTCCATTTGCCTGGATGGCCTTGTTGATATTAATCATCGAATGGTTGGTCTACCAGCGCGCCAATTTGCGCCGACTGTGGGATACGCTTCTGCCCAGAATCAAACCAGTGGATGAACCCCAACCTTCATTTCCCAGGCGTAATACCAGGTAAATCATGACGATCCAATTTCTTTATCCGTATGCTTTATGGTTGTTGGTATTGATTCCGTTCACCGTGGGTCTGGCGTTGATGGGCCCGCGTCGACCTACCCGCTTGCGTTTCTGGCTGGGACTGAGCCTGCGCGTCATGTTATTGCTATTGATCATCCTGGCTCTGGCTGGCGTTCAGTTACGCCTGCGCTCGGATTTATTGACGGTTGTGTTTGTCCTGGATGTATCGGACAGCCTGCCAGCGGAAGCGCAGGCAGAAGGAGAAGCCTTTATTCGCCAGGCCATCCAGTCCATGCCATCCAACAGCCAGGCAGCAATCGTGATTTTTGGTAAGGACGCGCTGGTCGAGCGGTTGGCCAGTGGAGAGCGCCTGTTAGGACCGTTCGGCTCCATCCCGATTACCGCGGGGACGGATATCGAAAGCGCATTGCAACTGGGTCTGGCGCTCTTTCCGGACGAAGGCTCTCGCCGTTTGGTATTGCTTTCTGATGGGCGTGAAAATATCGGACAGGCCGTATACCAGGCGGAATTTGCTGCGGCGCACGGAGTAGAAATTACATATGTACCTCTGGGCGGCCCGCAAGGGGAGCTGGAAGTTTTGGTGGAGTCGTTTAATGCTCCCACAACCGTAAGGGCGGGGCAGAACTATGATTTACGCCTGACGGTCGAGAGCAGCGCCCCGGTAGGGGCCACCCTGCGCGTGTTCGATGACAACCGGCTTATCCATACCCGGGAGGTGTCCCTGGTCCAGGGATTGAACCGCTTTTTCATTCCTGTCGAAGCTGCGGAAACCGGTTTTAAGCGCTTCCGGGCGCAGGTAGTTCCACAGGCCGATACCCGGCTGCAGAATAATGAAGCCGGCGCCTTTACGGTTGTTTTTGGGCCGCCTGCGGTGCTGGTGGTGGAAGGAGAAGATGGAGAAGCGGAAGCCTTCAGCCGGGCGTTGGAAGCCTCCCAGGTGCGGGTTACCCGCCTGACTCCTGAACACCTGCCTGCCACCTTGCCGGAGCTGGCAGCGTATGATGCCATCGTCCTGGCAAACGTTCCGGCTGATGCGCTGCCGGGGGGAATGATGGAAACCTTGCAGGTCTACGTACGCGATTTAGGCCGCGGCTTACTGATGTTGGGGGGTGAAAATTCATTCGGCGCTGGCGGTTACCTGCGCACGCCTCTCGAAGCCGCATTGCCTGTGGATATGGATGTGCGTACCACCGAACAGACCCCGAATACCGCGGTAGTGCTGGCAGTGGATAAGTCCGGTAGCATGGGGCGCTGCCATTGTGATGATCCCAATCTCAACCAGTCGTATGACCGGGTAGAAGCCGGTCAACCCAAAGTAGATATCGCCAAGGCTGCCATTCTTTCGGCTGCCTCGGCGTTGGGCCGGGAAGATTATCTGGGAGTGGTCGCCTTTGACTCGTCTCCGCGTTGGGCGGTCGAAGTCCAGAAATTGGTCGATGCAGTTTCGCTGGAACAATCCATCGGCGCCATCCAGGCAACCGGTCAAACCAACCTGGAAGCCGGCATCCGGGAGGCGTATGAATCGCTTGAGTCGGCTGAGGCGCGGGTCAAACACGTCATCTTATTGACCGATGGTTGGGTGCGGGGTGGTGATCTGATTACCCTGGCCCAGGAAATGCGCGCTCAGGGCATCACCTTAAGCGTGGTTGCCGCCGGGGAGGGTTCGGCGGAATTTCTGGCTCAATTGGCGGATAACGGCGGGGGTCGTTATTACCCGGCGGAAGATATTTTCAAGGTGCCGGATTTCTTTTTAAAGGAAACCGTCCAGGCGGTAGGCAGGTATATCAACGAGACTCCTTTTTACCCATTACCGGCGGGTAGTGGGCATCCCGTTTTGCAGGGTATCGAAGTACAGACCTTACCTGCTCTGCTGGGATATAACGGCAGCACCCCCAAGAGTACCGCACAGATTCCCCTCAACACCCCGGCTGGGGACCCCCTGCTGGCAACCTGGCAATATGGCCTGGGGAAAGCAGCGGTATGGACATCCGATCTGAAAAGCCAGTGGGCGGTTGAATGGATAGATTGGGAGGGATATGCGCGTTTTGTGGGTCAACTGGTGGGCTGGACTTTGCCCGCTCCCCAGGTAGAAGGGGTCTATGCCAGCGTCGAATACCTTGCCGGTGAAGCCTATCTGGAAGTGGAGGCCCTGGATGAAACCGGTCTGCCGCGGAATTTCCTTACCGTTGAGGCATCATTGATTGCGCCGGACCTCGAAGCCGTTCAACTGACCCTGGAACAGGTTGGACCAGGGAGGTACGCTGCCCGGGCGCCAGTGAACCAGACAGGCGCGTATCTGGCACAGATTACGCTGGTGGAAAGCGGGAGAGTGTTAGGTCAGCAGACGCTGGGTCTGGTCGTGCCATATTCTGCTGAATACCGGGCTTCCGGTGTGGATTTGCCCTTACTGGAGATTCTCGCCCGGCGTACGGGTGGGGGTCCATTAAGCGAACCTCTGGCTGCCTTTACCGCGAATTTACAGTCTCTGGCACGCGCACGTGAAATCTGGTCTCCTCTCTTGTGGCTGGTTGCTCTGTTATTTCCCCTCGATATCGCAATCCGGCGGGTGATGCTTGGTTCGGGCGATTTCCGCAAAGCCTGGTTCTGGATAAAAGAACGGATACCGTTTTTAACCCGGGTCAGAGAACGTGGTGCTCGGGACCCTCTGCTCGGCCAGTTATTCGAAGCGCGCCAGCGTAGCCGCGAGCGTCAGGCGCGCCGGGTAATCTCGCCGCCTGAGCTCAAGCAACCTGAATCGTCCTCCGGACATTCCACCCCCGAAGAACCCCCTCAGCCGCCTCCCGAACCGGGCACCGGTGATGTTCCGGATATGCTGGAACGTTTACGTTCGGCGAAGAAACGCTCTCGCGGCGAAAAAGATGGTTAACAACAGTCATGGGAGTTGCCAGATCACCTTCCCCTAATCCGGGATCAGCCGGACGATTTCTGGCTTTTCCAGGGCTTTGATTAAATCCGCTGAACTCATAATCACGGCTGTGTTTTTCCTACCGGATCCAAGCGAGATTACCTTTTCCCGCAATACACTTTCGTCAACCAGAATTCGAATGGGTTGTGGTAATCCAAAGGGGGAAACGCTGCCGGTTTCATAGCCGGTGATCTTTTTTACCTCTTCCGGGGTGGCCATGGTCAGCCGTGACTTCCCTAAATACTTGCGTAATGCTGCCCAGGATATTTGTTGGGGTCCTGCGACCAGCGCCAGCACATATTCTGTCTCGGTCAAGCGAAACAGGATTGAGCGTACAACCTGCTGCGGGCGCTGACCACGCTCTGCAGCAGCCTGTTCCAATGACGAGACCTTTCCAGGGTGTCTGAAAAACTGAAAGGGTATTTCCCTGGAGGACAGCTCCTGGGTGACAGGGGTATTTTGGTCTTGAGGTGAATCGGCCATCGTTCAGTAAATTCTAATCTCATTCCCCGTAACATTCCAGGCTGGCTTTCGACCTGATATACAAAGGTTCACCAAGGAGATGGAAAGCCTGTGAAAATCCTAATGGTTATATCTGAGGCGCCGCCGGTGCGGTCGGGCGTTTCCCGGGTGGCAGAAAAACTGGAAACGGGATTACGCCGTCGCGGCCACCAGGTGGATATTCTGTCACTGAGCGATATCCCGCGCTGGGAATTTGGCGAATTTCGTTTTTCCAGTATGCCGTTCAAGCTTCCCGGGCTGCGCGAGCGCTTTACAGACTATGATTTGATCCATCTGCATGGCCCGGTACCCACCTTTAGCGATGTCTTCTTACTGGCAGGCTTGCGCGGGTTGGGGAAAAACCGCCCCCGTCTTGTGTATACTTACCATGCTCCCATTTATCTGCATCAACTCTGGCTTAAACCTTTTCTCTGGGCATACAATGCCTTGCAGGAACCTCTGGCGGCTCTGGCAGACCACGTAATTGCCAGCTCTCAAAGTTATGGTAAGCGTCTGGCACGTTATGTACCGTCGCATAAATTGACCGTCATCCCCTGGGGAGTAGATTTTTCTGTTTTCCATTCTTCGCCACTTAAGCGCCAGCCATTTACTGTGATTTATCTGGGTCAGATGCGCCCCTATAAAGGGTTGCCGGTGCTGCTCCATGCCATGAAAAACCTGGAAAACATTCGTCTTTGGGTGATTGGCGATGGTCATTCGGCGGATCAATTTCGCAAGCTGGCGCGCGATTTGGAGCTTCCGAATGTAACCTTTTGGGGACGATTGCCGGATCAACAGATGGTGCGCTTGATCCAGCAGGCCCATGTCATGGTCTTACCTTCCATTACCGCCTCGGAAGCGTTTGGGATTGTCCTGCTGGAGGGGATGGCTGCCGGTCTGGTGCCGGTGGCTTCGCATTTACCGGGTGTGGCGGATCTGGTAGGGACAGAAGGATTTACCTTTCCACCCGGCGATGTAAGAGCATTAAGCGATATTATCGAGCGTTTGCGTGATGATGTGCCCTTAAGGGAGCATCTGGCTCGTCTGGCTCAAGCGAAAGCCCGTTTGTTCAGCTGGGAACGTGTGGTATATGCCTATGAACGAATTTATCTGGATTCGCTTGGTCAGCGTGGCGCTGAAGTGATTCTTCCGGAACCTCTTCCCCTGCCTGTTACCGGGCAATTGCCCGACTTCGATGCCATCTCCGTTCAGGTGGGGTACGAGTCGTATGAGTAATGTGACGCGGCACAGCGTTTATCTGATCGCAGCCTACTTTTTGACGGCTGGCTTGAATTACGCCTTTGGTGTTTCTCTGAGCTGGTTTTTCGAGCCGGCATATTATGGCGTATTGGGTGTCGCCCAGTCGCTCTTGTTATTACTGGCGCTGGTGGTCGGCTCTGGTTTTGCCTGGACGGTAGCGTATGAATTCGCTTCCGCGGGCGTCACCCAGGAGACGCGCCAGCATTTCCGCAGCGCATGGTTGGCAAACCTGTTCCTGGCGGCAGGTCTTTGCCTGTTGGTCTGGTTATTCTATGTAACAGGTTTGCTGGACCTTGGCTCGAGTTATTCTCGCCTGGTCCCGCTGATCGGGTTGACGGTAATATTGCTCGCCATGCGGGCAGTCAGTAATGGCGCGTTGCGTGGGTTATACCGGTTTGGACACCTGGCAAGTAACCTGGTGCTTGAGACCCTGATTAAGAGTATCCTGGGGCTGGGGCTGGTGCTGCTTGGTCTGGGTGTTGAAGGTGTTTTATGGGGTTTTGTCGCCGGAGCAGGTTTGTCGCTCCTGCACAGTCTCTGGTCGGTGCGCGATAAACATTTATTCAGCGGGCAGGGCTGGATGAAAACGGAGGTGGTGCGCAGAAGCCTGCCTTTGTTCATTGGGTTGATGGGAATTGCATTTATGCTGAACCTGGACGTGTTTGGTTTAAAGCTACTTGCCCCTGATCACCTTGCAGATGAAATGACCGGTTTTTATCAGGCTGCGGTCATCCTGGCGCGCACGCCTGTGTACCTGGCGCAGGCCTTGACTCTGGTTCTGTTTTCATATGTAGCTGGCGTTCATGTCGCCCCCGAAAGAAGGGTGTACAAGGTCAGGGAAAGTTCGAAATCTGCTCTGCTTTCCTGGTTTCGCTATTTGCTTCCAATTGGCCTGTTACTGATCCTGGCTCCGGGTGGCGTGATGAGGATATTTTTTCCGGATATCTATCAACAATCTACCCTCGAATTACAAATAGCCGCTTCTGGGGGGTTGTTGCTGGCATTGGTAACTTTATTGATTGGCGTCTTGCAGGCGCAGGGTCGCACTAGGGAACCGGCTTACCTGGCAGGGCTGGCAGCGATTTGCCAGGTTGTTGCGCTTTTCGTCCTGGTGCCGCGTTTGGGTGCGATCGGCGCAGCGCTTTCTTTGGTGTTCGCCGGTGTGGTCGCCTTGGCTGGGCTGATCTGGCTGTTAACGCCGGTGATAATTCTCCCAATTAACCGGCTTTCCATCCGAAAGTTGTTCGTTGCCGGTGCCTATGAGTTAATCCCCCACATATTTCTCGCTGGCGGATTACTGATCCTGCCTCATCATACCTGGTATTTTGCGTTATTAAAATTGTTCTCGTTAACGTTGCTTTATGGGTTAATGTTATTGTTCCGCCAGGTCAGGCGGGGAAAACAGGCGCATCCGAAACTCGCCCTGGTTTCCATGCTCCGGCAGGTTATGTCAGGTCGGTAGGTGTGGGACATATGTCGGAAAAACCAGGACCACGTTTATCCGTGATCATTCCCAGTTTGAAAGGTCAGGTCGGCCAGTTGATCGAGTCGCTTGCGCACCAGACCTGGATACCCGATGAGATTGAAGTGGTGGTCGGGATTAAGCCAAATGGGAAAGCACGAAACTTAGGTGTTTCACGAACGACTGGAGATATTCTGGTATTTATTGACGATGATGCCATGCCGGGTCAAAATACATTGCTGGAAACGGTAATCCAACCCTTGTTACAGGATGAATCCATCGGCATTTGTGGACCAGCCAGGGTATTGCCTCCTCACGCAAATGCCTTCCAGCACCGGGTCGCGCAGGAAATTCCCCGTACGGTGAACCCTGTACCCGTCGCTTTGCTGGAAACCAACCCTCCGGTGACTGGATATGGTCATTCATTAATTACCACCACCTGTTGCGCCACGCGTCGGGAGGTGTATGATCGGGTAGGAGGATTTGAGGAAGCATTAACCAGCGGAGTGGATACTGATTTCTTTTACCGGGTCCGGAAGTCTGGGTATCGTTTTGTGATGGCGCCCGGTGTTTTTGTCGAACATCCTGCACCAGGAAACCTCCTTTCCTTATGGAAAAAATTCTACTGGTATGGGCTGGGTTATGGTCAGGAAGCCCAACGCCGTCCCCAGCAGAAATTGGGTTGGGCATTGCCGACGCCCGTTCATCGCTTTTTCTTCATCCTGGGTGCTACCCTCTGGTTGGTTCCCAATATTTTCTTCCTTTATTCTTTCGGTTACCCCTACTTTGAATTCGGCTTTCGACCGTTAAAAGCTTTAAGCACCTACGCTGTGTCCTGGGGTTATCTCAAGGCCTGGCAGGAAGGTGTATCATAAACTTCGTGATGCGTGATCTGATCCGGATTCCTCGTATTTCAATGAAGAAATTGATTTCCTTGGAGCTGTATCCCGCCTTAATTCGGGAAATTGGCTTGATTGGGCTGTTATTCATTACGGCTTTTTTGGCGGTGTTCTGGCGGATTGACCAGGCGCCAGATCTGTTTACCGATGAAATCTTGTATACCCGCCTGGGTATTCGGGTGATTGGGGAAGGCGCTCTGGTCTGGGATAGTGGGCGACAGATTGTGATCCATCCGCCATTATTTTTCCTGTTGGAAGGCGCTTATTTGCGTTTCTTTGGAGGAAGCGATTTTCCCTTATACCAGCCCGGGGATATCTATGCCGCGGTTCATCTGGCACGCGGTCTGAATGCCATTCTGGCAGGCCTGACTGCAGGAATGCTTTATCTGCTGGGCAAGCGGCTGGCAAATCGTCCCACCGGGCTGCTGATTGCCGCGTTGTTTGTGATAGATCCGTTTGGCGTGCGGATTAACCGGCGGGCCATGTTGGAAACATTGGCAATGTTACTGATTTTAGCGGGTCTGTACCTGGCTTTGATAAAGTCGACCAATCGCAGGCGCGCCATTGCGATTGGTATTGGGTCAGGTTTATTTTTTGGTGCAGCTCTATTGACCAAAGAAATTACTTTCACCGCGCCCCTGGCTGTGTTAATCAGCGGTGCCTGGGATCTGCTCAGACGGCGTTGGTCAGGCGTGACTGCTGTGGTCGCCGCTGGATTGGGGTTTTTGAGCTATTGGATTTTCCCTGCCTGGGTGTTGATCGATGGGGATTGGGAGCGTTATTTACGGGTGAAAAGTCTGGCTCTGCAGCGTTTATTCGGGCTGATCCAGATCAGCGGCTGGAATCGCCCAGGGGTTTCACTTTTCGATTTTCTTCAACAACGTCTGGTTGATTATGGCTCCAGCTATTTTTTGCTCGCCCTGGGATTCCTGGCGACCCTGATCCTGGTTTTCATCGCCTATCAGGACAACCGCACTCGATTTTTGGTAATCTGGGGTGGTTTCCTCTATCCCTTTTATGCATTTGTTGCCTTGTTTGGCTCCGGCAATGACCAGTTTTTCTATTTTTTGCTTCTCCCGGCCCTGATCCTTACGGGTTATACCCTTGGTAGCCTTTCCGCTGATCGATGGCAGCAGGCGATTTCCCATCATGCAAGACTGTTCCAAAAAATCAAGCTCAATCTGACGAGCTTACCCCGGTTTTGGTATACATATCGTCAGCGCGTATTGCTCGGTTTATTGATTTTAGTGATGCCTTATAACCTGATCACCTGGTGGAATTCCTATGGCGTGGGGGTTGATCACGCCTACCAGGATCTGGCGACTTTTGTTCGGACGAATGTACCGGCTGGGGAGAAAATTAATGCCAGCGGGGACGCGGCCAAATTCCAATATTTCTTTCCTTATCACCAGATAGCCGACGCCGGCACAATCGCGGAAGCGCAGGCAGGAGAAATTCGGTATTTTGTCCTGGCGCCCAAGGATGTTCAGGCGCGGTATGGACGGCTTACTCCCGAGCTGGCAAATTGGATCACCTCGCGCGGGGAAATGCTCTTTGCGACGAGTGGTGACAGCTATGGCGATATTTATCTTTATCGTCTGGGGCCGGCCGCGGAACCTGTGCCTGGATTCACACCGGATGCTGTTCAGCGTGAATTCCCGGCTGCTGAGCTGGCCTTTGTGGAAGGTTTTATCGCTTTGTGCGGCTTATGGCTGCTATTGTGGTCTGGCGTGGCGGGTTGGTTGTGGATTACCGCTGCTGAATATCAACCTTCATCGCCCGACGTTGTTCAAGAAGACGAGACATCAACCAGCCAGGTGGGGGTTGTGTCCCGGTCTTCAGAACAGTTACCCAGATCGAGAAGGATCGTTTGAGTGTCAGGTTGATGAAACCCCGGATCGGATTTGATGCCCGTTATATCAATGACCGTTACCACGGCATAGGTCGTTATGCTTTCGAATTGTTGAAAGCCCTGGTCCGGCTTACACCGGATTATGAGTATGTTTTGTTTTCCGGAAAATATCCCGATTCTCGCTTCGATTGGATGAACCAGTTCCGTAAAGAAAATATAAAAATCGTCCCCGGTCCCTGGCCTTTATATTGGCCGCAGGAACAATTGCTCTGGCCCAGGCTGCTAGCCCATCATAATATTGATCTCTTTCACTCGCCCTATTTCCCGGTCTCCATCTTCAGCCGTTTGCCTCAACTAAATACGATACATGATTTGATCTTCGATTTTTATCCGCAATACATGCCTGAGAGTCTGTTTCATCGTCTCTATTATCGTTTGTTGATGAAGTTATCCCTACAAAAGGTGCAAACCGTGTTGGCTGTCTCCCAGGCGACCGCCCGGGACGTGCATAATCTCTACAATATTCCCCAATATAAACTTCTCTGTACCGGTGAAGGTGTGGATGAAGCTTTCCGCCCGCAAAATGGAGTAATTGGTAAGGAAACACTTTCCCGTTACGGTATCCGTGAGCCGTATATCTTGACCATCGGGGTCAGGCGCCCGCATAAGAACCTGGACTTGCTGGTCCGGGCATTTCACCAGATCCACGATGCCACTACTGCATCGCTTGTTTTTGCAGGGCCGGGAGATACACGTTTTCCCGATTCTGCTCGTGACCTTGTCTCCTCATTGAATTTGCAGAAACGTGTGATTTTTCTGGATTGGGTGCAGGAAGCCGATTTGCCTGCTTTATATGCACAGGCGCAGATGGTGGCATTACCTTCGCGAGTCGAAGGATTTGGTCTTCCGGCCTTGGAATCCATGGCCAGCGGCGTACCGGTCGTCGCGGCTTCCAATCACGCCTTTCAGGAAGTGGTAGGGGATGCGGGAATATTAGTGCCCGCGGACCAACCCGGACTATGGGCCTCCGCCATGCTCAGCCTGTTGTTCCATCCAGAAAAGCATCGACATTTCGTAGAGTGTGGCCTGAACCGGGCTAAAATTTATACCTGGGAAAAGGCCGCCCGGATGGTAAAAACCGAATATGATAGGATCTTGGAATCATGAACATCGGCCTGATTACATCTGTCCCCATGGTGCCGCCCTGGGATCAGGGGGATAAAAATCTGGCTTTTGGGTTGACCCGGCATTTACCCGACACAAAGTTTGTTATCCTGACTTTGACTGACGAAGAACCGGTAGCCGGCAATCTCATTCCATTGCCAGTTTTCAACAGCCGGAAGCCATCCTTGCTGGAGAAGGGATTTGTATATCAGCGTATGCTGCAAAAAATGGGTCACAATGGCAGCAACCAGACTGTTGACCTGTATCACCTTGTTTATCAGCCCACCCAGCTTTCCTCCTGGTTGTTGCGTATCTTGCCGGGTTTTCGCGACCGACCGGTTCTCCATACGATCCCTGCCACCACGGATGGTCATTCCCTTCGCCGGGATCTGATCTTTGCTGACCGGATCGTAAGTATCTCTCAATTTGGACGGGAGAGGTTAGCCGAGCAAGGTTTTGAGCGGGTTGAGTATATTCCACCCGGCGTTGATGTCGCGGTGTGGGATGCGATCGGTGGCAATAGAAAAAAATACAAAAGATTATTGGGTTTGGAAGACAGACCGATCGTGCTATATCCAGGTCACTTCCGGCAGGGTTATGGCGTACAACCTGTCCTAGAAGCGATTCCTGAGGTCGTCAAGCAGATTCCGGAGGTATGTTTTTTGTTTGCCTGCCGCATGCGGGATAAAGCGGATTATGTACTTGAAGCGGAAGCTCGCCAGTTTATAATCGCAAACGACCTGACGGAAAACGTACGCTTATTTCGAACGGTCGAAGAAATGCAATCCTTGATCGGAGCGGCAGATCTGACTGTGTTGCCTCTGGAAACGATGATGGATAAGGTAGATATTCCCACCACTTTGCTGGAAAGCCTGGCGGCAGGTGTGCCTGTGATCATATCTGAAATTGCTCCTCTGACGGAAATTTTTCAGGTATCCCTTCAATGTTGTGATCTCCTGCCAGGTGAAATCATTCAACCTGGCGACGTTTATCAACTGGGTAAAGGTATCACCCGTATGTTGAAAGATGTCGAGGAGCGTTGGGGTAGAGGCGCAGTGGGGCGGACCGTGGTTCAGCAACATTTCAATCTGGAAACGACTGCAAAAGCGTATGCCAACCTTTACCAGGAGATGCTGGCGTGAATTTTTTCTCCTTCCGGCGTCGCAGGCGCTTTACTCGCGCAATTACATCTACCGGTATGGCTATTCTGTCTGCGATCCTGGTGTATTTCATCAGTAGTTTTTCTCTGCCGGCAGTTGGCGCTGGCGAACTGGATATTCCCCCTGTGAATCACGGCGATCGTACCCGGCGCGAAAAATATCGCACCAGCGTCTTCGGTGATTACACCTTTGGGGTAATCAACGACACCAGCGGCCATTATCTGGATGAGTGGGCGCGCGGCGTACGCGTGACTACATTTGAGTTGCATTGGAGAATGTACGAACCTGAGCCGGGGGTATATAACCAGGCGTATATCCAGCAGATGAAAACCCGCCTGGCTGAATTGAAAAATCGGGGCTGGATCGTGCAGTTAATCCCTGGCTATCACTATACCCCTCAATGGGTGTTTGATACCTATCCAAACATGGCTTATGCCAATCAATTTGGGCAGGCTTACCTACCGGATCCGGTGAGCCAGGGGGATTTCAGAGTGATTAACGCCATATTTAATCCGCAAGCTCGCGCCCTGATTGGCGATTACCTGGCCAGGATTTTTACCGATTTTCCACAATCTGACCCAAATTATCAATTTGATGCAGTACGTATTGGCGGCGGTGTACAGGGTGAGTTACGTTACCCTCCTGCTGATTGGGCAGGAGCAAAGAATTCCTATTGGGCATTTGACCCCTACGCCCAAAACCCCGAGATTTCTGGAATCCCACCTGCTCTGGTGGGTTGGCGACCGGGCATCGATCCCAATCCGGGAACAGTCGGTCGCGGGCAATTATTGGTCAACCCCGGGTTTGAAGAGAATTTTTCAAACTATCCGCTGTTTGCCTGGACGGTGGATCCGGAAGTGCAATATGAGCGCATTAATGCCGGGGTCGCTCAAGGAGAATTTGCCCTGAAATTGACCATCAACGCGCCACATCGAGCGCACCAATTTGTGCGCGTACAACCTG
>JAGUYX010000106.1 GCA_020061145.1 Anaerolineales bacterium
ATCCGGCGTACAAATGAGCTCAAGGTGGCGATGGAAAGGGCGCTGGAATCCGATCATCTGAAATCTGCGTTTCTGGCGACTATGTCGCATGAGCTGCGCACACCCTTGAATTCGATCATCGGTTTTACGGGCGTCCTGCTTCAGGGTATGGCGGGCCCGATTAACGCAGAACAAAGTAAACAACTCACCATGATTCGCGATAGCGCCCGCCACCTGCTGGCGTTGATCAATGACGTGCTGGATATCTCTAGAATCGAAGCCGGCCAGCTTGAGTTGGAGCACCGTCTTTTTGATGTCCACAGCCTGGTCGAGGGGGTACTACGTACGATGGCCCCCAACGCGCACAAAAAAGGTCTGAGCCTGGTGGCGACGATCGAGCCCGGTGTTGGGTTGCTCATCAGCGACCGCCGCCGGGTGGAGCAGGTGCTGATCAACCTGGTGAATAACGCCATCAAATTTACCAAGAGGGGTGAAATTTCCCTGTCCTGCCGGCAGGAAAACGGAAAGCTGGTTTTGCAAGTCCGCGATACCGGCATCGGTATCAAACCCGAAGATGTGCAAAAGCTGTTCAAACCGTTCACCCAGATCGATAGCGGGCTGTCGCGCCGGCATGAAGGGACAGGATTGGGATTGTCCATCAGTAACAATCTGGCGGAACTGTTAGGGGGGCGGATTTCGGTCGAAAGTGAATGGGGTGCAGGCAGTACTTTTACTTTTGAATTGCCTGTTTTGCCACCGGAGGCTTGAATGGTCAAAATCCTGATCATCGAAGTCAATGAAAAGAATCTTTACCTGGAATCATTTATCCTGGAGAAGCATGGTTATCAGATCGTCCAGGCGCGGGATGGGCAGGAGGGGATAAACCTGGCTCGCCGCGAAGAGCCAGCCCTGATCCTGCTGGATATCCAACTACCTGTGCTGGATGGTTACGCGGTAGCGCATGAATTAAGAAAAATCCCTGCTCTGCAGCACACGCCGATCATTGCCGTCTCCTCATACGCCATGGCTGGCGATCGCGAACAGGTGATGCGTGCAGGCTGTACGGGATATATCGAAAAGCCCATTAATCCGGAAACGTTTGCCGCCGAAGTCGCAGAATATTTACTTACCAGATGAATCCTCAGGGGAATTTGCACATGACGAACATATTGATCGTCGACGATATCGAGCAGAATCTCTATTTATTAAGCCAGCAACTGGAAGGCTCAGGGTACACGGTTGTGCCCGCCCATAACGGGGTCGAAGCGCTTGAAATCGCCCGAAAATCACCTCCGGATCTGGTAATCTCGGATATCTTGATGCCGGTGATGGATGGTTTTGCCTTATGCCGCGCCTGGATGGCAGACGAGGAGTTATGCACCATACCCTTCATTTTTTACACCGCCACCTATACCAATCCACGGGATGAGCGTTTTGCCCTGGATTTAGGCGCAGCCCGTTTTGTCGTCAAACCAATGGAGACGGAAGATTTTGTCAGCTTGGTCACCCAGGTAATTCAGGAAGTTGAAAGCGGGAACCTGGTAACTCCCAGACCAACCCTGGAAGAAGAGACAACGTATTACCGCTTATACAATGAAGCCCTGATTCGCAAACTGGAAGACAAGATGCTCGAGCTGGAATCGGTCAACCAGGTCATGGAGAAAGATATCCAGCAACGCAAAGAAACCGAGTTGAGGTTACGCAGGACCCAGGAGCGACTCCAGCTCACTGTTCAGGCGGGTAATGTCGGGCTTTGGGATTGGCACCTGAAAAGCAACCGCGTGTATTATTCGCCGGAATGGAAAAGCCAGATTGGATATGAAGATCACGAAATCGGAGATAATTTCAATGAATGGCTGGAAAGAGTCCATCCGGACGATCTAGAAAGTTTGATGCAGGCTATCCAGGCGTACATCGAAAATCCCTGGCCAGATTACCAGCAGGAATTTCGCTTCCGCCATAAAGATGGCTCCTATCGCTGGATACTGACCCAGGCTTCCTTGATCCGGGATGAGAACGATGCACCGCTGCGGATGCTGGGAACGCATATCGATATCACCAGACGGAAAAATTCGGAAGTCGAAAAATCTCGCCTGCTGGAAGAATCCCGGCGTCGTTTACGTTATCTGGAAACCCTGCATGATATCGATGTAGCGATCAGATCGAGCCTGGATTTTCAAGGCATTCTGAATATCCTGCTCAGCCATCTGGTGACTCAACTGAAGGTAGACGCTGCGGATCTGCTCTTAGTGAGCCATGTGCAGGGTTCCTTTATTTATGCGGCCGGCACAGGTTTCCGCACCCATGCGCCGGAATCCGCCAATATTCCGCTGGGAATGAGTTTTGCCGGTCAGGCTGCTAAAGAACGCCGGGTGATTTATCAGACCGATGCGGAAGGTTTGCAGTCTGATCCCGGCTTTGCCCGCTTATGGGAGGAGGAAGATTTTAAAGCATATTTTGGCATTCCCTTATATGCCAAAGACGAATTGATTGGCGTGCTGGAGGTTTTTCACCGCTCTGACCTGAACCCTGATCAGGAATGGAGAGAATTCCTGCAAATCCTGGGTGGGCAAGCCGCGATTGCCATCGATAATGCCTTGATGTATGAAAATGTCCAGCGCACGAATGCAGCCTTAACCCTGGCATATGACGCGACGATTGAAGGTTGGTCGCGGGCGATGGATTTACGTGATAAGGAAACAGAAGGTCATACCCAACGGGTAGCGCAGAAAACCCTGCGCCTGGCGCGCACCCTGATCCAGGATGAAGAGCAATTGTTAAATATCCGGCGAGGGGCGCTCTTGCACGATATTGGAAAAATGGGCATTCCGGATGCCATTCTGTTCAAGCCGGATCGCCTGACAGAGGCAGAATGGGAGATTATGCGCCAGCACCCACAATATGCTTATGATATGTTGGCTTCGATCGAATATCTGCAGCCGGCTTTGGAGATTCCTTACTGCCATCACGAGAAATGGGATGGCAGCGGATATCCTCGCGGGCTTGCCGGCAACGAAATTCCACTTGCGGCGCGCCTGTTCGCCGTGGTGGATGTGTGGGATGCCCTGACCAGCGACCGGCCTTATCGCCCCGCCTGGTCTAGGGAAAAAGCATTGGCGTATATCCAGGATCAGGCGGGCAAACATTTCGACCCTCAGGTGGTGGATTTATTTATGCGCACGGTAAAAGAAAACGGCGGGTTTTTAGACTGATGGATGCGGGTCAGTCTGAAGCCCGGAAGGGGGATTGCTCAGGTTTTCAAAATCGAAACGGGATTATCAGGATTTGCTTAGAAGCAGGCCGGGTACTATCTCTTGCGCCTAAACCAGATTAGAATTATGGCATCCAGCTATACAATTCACACAGGAGCAAAGATGAAAATCGTTACCGATTCGGGGGCTAATTTGCAGGCGCAAGACGCCCAGGAACTTGGCATTCGGGTTGTGCCGTTCAGTATCACCATTGGGGGAAGAAACTACCGGGATATTCTCGACCTGTCCGCCGAAAAGCTATATCAGATGATGGAAGCCCAGGCAGATTTATACCCGACCACTTCCCAACCCTCTGCGGGTGAATTTGAGGAGGTATACCGGGAGCTGGGTGCAGCAGACGGGGAGGAAATCCTGTCCATTCATATCTCTTCAGGGTTGAGCGGTACCTACCAATCTGCCCATCTGGCTGCCCAGTCCATGCCCGGGGCGAAAATTACGGTGGTGGACACGGGCACGCTTTCCGTGCCGATGAGTTGGATGGTTAAAGCCGCTGCCTTTGCCGCCAGAAACGGCGCCAGCCCGGAAGCGATTCTGAAAATCTTGCAAAACCTGCGCACCTCGTCGGAGGCTTTTTTTACCCTCACCGACCTGAAATATTTACGCCATGGCGGGCGGATCAGCCATATCAAAAGCCTGATGGCCGCGATTTTGCGCATTAAGCCGATCATTATGGTGGATGGTGATGGGAAATATCAGACCAGCGCGCAGGAGATGAC
>JAGUYX010000049.1 GCA_020061145.1 Anaerolineales bacterium
CATAGTGGAGGTCACTGGCAAGGTGCAGTTATCTATCGATGGCCGGCAGGGACTCAACCAACCGCAGAGACAGCTTATGTTTTACGGCGAATCATCGAGCCAGCTTCAGAAGTGGTATCCCGGCGACGGGCATACATCGCCCAACGCCAGGCCCGACAGGAGAGTGAAAAACGCGCCCTGCAACTTCAAACTGCGGCAGAAATCGCCCGGGAAACTACCGGGACACTGACATTAAATGACCTGCTCAGCCGGGCAGTGACCCTGGTTGGGGATCGCTATGGTTATTACCATGCTGCGATTTACCTGATTGACGATACAGGGTTTAACGTACGCATCCGTGCCGCCGCCGGAGCAGCCCAGCAAGAGTTGCTCAGCCAGGGGTTAACCTTGCCGGTTGGGGCTGGTTCGGTGGTGGGTATCGCAGCGAAGTCGGGCGAGACCCAGGTCAACAATCAGCTAATATCTACTGAACAAACACCGGTACATACCATCCTGAAGCGAACCCGTTCCGAGATGGCGATACCGATGAAAATTGGCGCCCGGGTGATCGGCGTGCTCGATGTCCATTCGGATCATGAAGACGATTTCACCAGCGAAGAAGGGCAGGTATTGCAGATCCTGGCTGACCAGCTGGCTGTGGCTGTGGACAACGCCCGGTCCTATGAAATCGCCAACCAGGCTTTCCAACAGGCACGCCAGCGGGCTCAGGAAATGACCCTGATGTTCAATGTGAGCCAGGCTCTTTCCAGTGCTCCGCTTAATCCGGAAGAAATCGCTGCCATCATCACCGAACAATTCGCCCGGGTTTTGGAAGTGCCGCAATGCACCTTATCCTTCCTCATTAACGAGGATGACCGCACCCTCATTCGCCTGTTAGGCGCTTTCGGGGTAATCGAGAATCCTGATCAATCAGCAGAGGAACGAGCTTTTAGCTTAAACGATCACCCTATTCTCCAAAAAGCTGTGGATACGGCTTCACCGATCATTGCCCAGAAAAATGATGAAGGCCTCAGCCAGCATATAAAACAATTCCTGCAAGAAAGGGGCATCCAGACTCTGCTGGCGTTGCCACTGGCAGTCAAAGGAAGCGCCATTGGGGCAATTGAATTGATCTCGCACCAGTGGCCGCGCTATTATTCACCGGATCAGGTCAACCTGGCAATGGCCCTGGCAAATGCTGCTGCGGTTGCGCTGGAGAATGCCCGTCTCTACGAGGAACAACGCCAGACAGCCGAACGTTTGAAGGAAGTTGACCAGCTTAAAACCCAGTTTTTGGCAAATATGTCCCATGAGTTGCGCACACCCCTCAACTCAATCATCGGCTTTTCTCGAGTGATATTAAAAGGGATTGATGGTCCAATTAGCGAACATCAACAACAGGATCTGACGGCGATTTACAATTCCGGCCAACATTTACTAAACCTGATCAATGACATTCTCGATCTGTCAAAAATCGAAGCTGGAAAAATGGAATTGATGGTGGAGAACGTTAATCTGAATGAGCTAGTTAACAGTGTTATGTCCACGGCTGTGGGACTGACGAAAGAAAAACCGATTCAACTATTGGTTGATGTTCCGGAGGGTTTACCCGAAATCAGCATTGATCGTACCCGCATCCGGCAGGTGCTGATCAATTTGATTGCCAATGCAGCGAAGTTTACCGAGGCGGGATATATCAAAGTGAGCGCCCGGTTACAAAGCACAGAAGATGATCGGGCGGAAATACGCGTGTCGGTGACAGATAGCGGTCCGGGCATCTCTTTAGCCGATCAAAGTAAGTTATTCAAAGCGTTTTCACAGGTGGATGCCTCACCCACGCGCAAGAGCGGAGGAACTGGTCTGGGCCTATCCATATCCAGGCACCTGGTGGAGCTACATGGTGGGCGTATGGGGGTGGAAAGCGAACCCGAAGCTGGCAGCACCTTTTTCTTCACCCTGCCGCTGCAGGCAACAGCCACATTGAAGAACGAGCCTGTTCCACAAGGCGTGATCCTCTCGCTGGACGATAACCAACAGGTGATCGCACTTTATCAGCGTTACCTGAAAGATTTAGGGCTGCAGGTAATTCCGGTGACAGACCCTGCAGAACTGCTTCAACTGGCATTTAAATATCAGCCGGTTGCCATCACGCTGGATCTGGTTCTTTCGCAGGCGGATGGCTGGAAAATTCTTGAGCAGATCAAACAACACCCCGATACCAGCCGGATCCCGGTTATTGTATGCAGTATCCTCACCGAACAATCACGCGCCTCACAGTTGGGCGCCGCTGAATACCTGGTGAAACCGATTCTGGAAGATGATCTTCAAGCTGCTGTAACCCGTGTGCTGGATCACACATCCAAACCACCCCAGGAAATATAGGCTTGGACCAACCTTTTTTAATCACCTGCCTGGATTGCGCATATCAAACGTTATATATCCCCACCCAGACCATCTGTCCAAAATGTGGCGGCACATGGCGGGAGGCGCGCTACGATTTGTCCATCCTTGCCGGAAAGATGTTGGCAAAAATCAGCGGTAGAGACTTTGGCCTCTGGCGATACCAGGAGTTATTGCCGTTACGCTCGGATGTCACTATCCCGATTCTTGGGGAAGGAGGCACACCGTTGCTGCATGCCGCCAATCTGGGCATGATGCTGGGAAACCCGAACATCTTCATCAAGGATGAACGGCGTGGGCCTACCCATTCTTTTAAAGACCGGCAGGCAGCAGTGAACATCGCCGTACTCAAATCGGCCGGTGTTTCCGAAATGGTACTGGCTTCAACCGGCAATGTTGCGATCGCCTTTTCTGCATATGCCGCGCGGGCTGGCATCAAGTTATGGGCATTTCTGACCAGCCTGGTGCCTCCGGAAAAGATGCGGGAGGTCACGCTCTATGGGACGCAGGTGATCAAGGTCACGGCTTCCTATGACCAGGCAAAACAAATTGCTGCAGAATTTGCCAGACAAAGGGGGCTGTTTTTCGAAACCGGGGCGCGCAATATCGCTTCCGTAGAAGCAATGAAAACGATTGCGTATGAAATCGCTGAACAATTGGGGAATATCGAGGCTGGTTTTGGGTTTACATCTGGTGGTCAATATGCCAATCAGAGCGATTCCCTTGGCAATCACTTGCGCTGGCGCGCTCCCGACTGGTACATCCAGGCGGTCAGCGGTGGATTGGGACCGCTCGGAGTACAAAAAGGATTCCGGGAATTAAAAGATATAGGCTTGATTCAGCGTTTACCAGCCATGGCAAATATCCAAACAGAGGGTTGCGCGCCGATGGTACAGGCTTTCCATGAGAAACTGGAGACTGTCAGGCCGGTGTTGTCCCCCCGCACCCACATCTCGACTTTATCCACGGGAAATCCTGGAAGAACTTACAGCCTGTTGTATCAACGCATGCAGGCTGAAGGTGGTGGGATTTTCGAATCGGTCAGCGATGAAGAAGCCATCCGGGCCATGCATATTCTGGCAAAAATGGAAGGCATCTCCGTGGAGCCTGCGACTGGAGTTGCATTTGCCGGGCTGATAAAACTGATCAGAAATGGCGTGATTATGCCGGATGAAGTGGTGGTGGTGAATTGCAGTGGACATACCATGCCGGTCGAATTAACTGCGCTGGGTGAGACGTGGATTGGCAACGTTATTGAACCGGATGAAACTCCAGAAGAGGGGTTATTAGCTGCCCTCAGTCGATTGAGCGTAGCCCGGTACCCGCGCATTTTAATCGTGGATGACACGCCGGATGCCCGCCGGTTGGTCCGCAGGATTTTGCAATCGCAAGGCGCCTACACAATATATGAGGCTGAGGATGGACGAGCCGGGCTTGAACTGGCAACCAGGCAACTTCCGGATTTGATTATTCTGGATTTAATGATGCCCGAAATCGATGGATTCGGTGTCCTGGACCAACTCAAGGAGAAGCCGGAAACCGCCTCGATTCCGGTAATCGTGGTAACTGCAAAAGAACTTACCGGTGCAGAGAAAAAACGCCTGGAGGGTCGCATTCAGGGCTTGATGCAAAAAGGAGAGTTCTTAAATAATGAATTGTTGGACGAAGTACGAACCTTGGTGAAATAATCAGGTTCCTGCCGGAAATCGAGTCGGGGTATGAAATTGTTTGTGCAGAGTAACCGGGTAACTGGAGCGCAGGCTGCGTTAATCTCTGCTTTTTTCCTTGGACTGACGCCTGTTTTCGGCAAGCAGGCTATAGTTTATGGTTTTCCGCCGCTGGCAGTAGTGGCTTTGCGCACCGGTTTAGCGACTATCTTGTTGTTCGCTGTCGTGTTGCTTTTTGCTCGTCGTTACCTGTATATTTATCCGGCAGGTTTTTTGGGTTGTATGCTGGCAGGGGGAATTAATGGTTTGGGGTCGTTATTCTTTTATGCAGGGTTGGGACGGTTGGATGCCAGCCTTGGACAGATGATTTACTCCGTTTATCCACTATTTGTGGTTATGTGGCTGTGGATGGACCGCCAAACGCCGCGATTACTCACTCTTTTCCGGTTGGGTTTGGCCAGCGTGGCTCTGATTTTGCTGACCCGCACCGGTTCTTCTCCGGATCCGTGGGGGGTGGTGTTTATGTTACTGGCCTCCGCATTGTATGCCTTGCACCTGCCAATCAACCAGCGGGTGTTATATGAAATGCCCGCTCCCACGGTAACTTTATACACCTTACTGGCAATGAGCCTGATCGTGCTGCCGGCGTATTTACTTACAGGATCACCACCGCTGGAAATTCAACCCGGAGCCGCCCGCAATGCATGGTTTGCCATCGCCGCGCTGACTCTGGTCACTTTCTTTTCGCGCCTGACCTTATTCTTGGGGGTGAAACACATTGGCGGTCTGCAGACCGCCATCCTGGGGTTGGGTGAGTTGATCATCACCCTGGGAGCAGCCCACCTGCTTCTGGCAGAAAATTTGACCATCAGCCAATGGGTGGGGGTGATCATTCTGGTGATTAGTCTGGCGATGGTAATTGTAGATAAACCCCCCAGAGAACGCCCAGATCCGGTGCAAGGCTGGTTAAGCTGGCTCCGCCCGAGAGAATCTTCTTGAATGGAAATCTCGTTATCAATTACCGGCTCGGCCAGTTAATTCTCTTGTTCCACCCCTTCAAACACATAACCGGTTCCGCGTACGTTCATGATCCAGTTTTTCCCATTGGGGAAAACCATCAACTTACGACGTAGACGACTGACCAGCGGACGTAATACTTCTGGCGCTTCCCAATCGGAAGTTTCATAACCCTGAACCAGAAATACCAGCTCGCGATGGGACATTACCCGCCCGCGATTTTCATACATGACCTTCATCAACTTGCCTTCAGTCGGAGTGAGCACAACTTTATCCCCACCACGCCAGATTTCCCGCCGGGCAAAGTCGACCATCACCCCTTCGCCCAGGGAAACCATCTGGGGGCTTTGGGATTGCTCTTCTTCTACACCTTCCGCATTTTTTAGCTGGCGCAAAGACGCTTCCAATTGCCCGATCAGCATTCGTTTGTGGTGTTGCTCGGCTTTGTTGGCAAAGGCTGCAGCCACACTGCTTAATACCTGATCTGGAGAGGCCGGTTTCAATAAATAATCGTGCGCACCCTGGCGAAGAGCCTCGATCGCCGATTCTAATGAGCCATGGGCAGTGAGAACAATAATCTGGGTATCCGGAGTAATTTTGGTAGCGGTGCGCAGTACTTCCAGACCATCCATACCCGGCATACGCAGATCGAGCAGCATGACATCATAGATTTCTTTTTGAATAGCAGCAATCGCTGCTTCGCCGCTGGCGGCAGTTGCTACGGAATACCCCTCCAGCTTGAGAATATCCCCCCAGGATTTCCGGGCGGTGTTTTCATCATCAACGACCAGAATTTTCCCTTTCATACCCCTATCCTTCCTCAAACCTGCTCAATTGATGGTGATCCGGCAGGTAAAAGTATGCGAAAACAGGCGCCTTTCTGGCGACCAGGGACCAGCTCCAATGAACCACCATGCGCTGTGATAATACCATAACTCACCGTCAGACCCAAACCTGTACCACTTTCTTTGGTGCTGACGAATGGCTCGAAAATCTTCTCCCTATCTCCGGGCTGCACGCCTGTGCCGGTATCTTCAACTACAATCTCGATACCCGTACGCCGTTGTCGCGTTTCAATATAAACATCACCGCCCTCAGGCATAGCTTCGCTCGCATTCAGGATCAGGTTAATCAACACCTGCTGGATTTGATCGCGAACCACCATCGGTTGGCTCAATTGTTGAGATAACTGAGTATGGACCCGTACCTTTTTGGTCTCTAATTCACGTCCCAATAACAACAATACACGTTCGATTAGCTGGTTGATATCGACCAGCTTGCGCCCAACGGCACCCGGTCGATAAAAATCCAGCATGCGTTGGACGGTGCTCATCAAACGATCCAGCTCTTCTTTGGCCAGGGTCATATATTCGTGACGGGCATCTTCGGTAAGCTCCGCCCGGCTGGCCAGGTGCAGGCAGTTTTGCACGCTTTGCAAAGGATTATTGATCTCATGGGCAATGGAGGCTGTCAGGCGACCGGCAGTCGCCATTTTCTCGGCCTGGATCAACATGCGCTGGGATTCTTCTACCTGGCGCACATACGAGCGCAATTCGCTGTACAGGCGGGCATTTTCCAAAGCGACCGCAGCCTGATGAGCCAGGACAACCAGCATTTCCAGGTCTGCTTCACTTAACGGATTTTCCCCCAAATCACGGGCAGCGACCAGCAGCCGGTGTTCGTCTTTATGCTTGACTGGAGCGCAAACCAACGAGCCATAACCACTTTCTCTAAGCAAAGTCCGGTTTTGCAGATTACCGGGGCCGTCCCCAAGGATACAAGCCGGGCTCCCAGAACGTACCGCTTCAATCAACGGACCATCCTGCCGGTTAGCCTGACTCTCATCGGGTGGATTACCCCGAGAACGGACTAACCGTAAAATTGGTTCCTGTGAGTTAACCTGATAAAGCGCCGCATGCTGGCATTGCAGATGCCCGGTAACTGCTTCCAGTAACAGATTTTGTAAACGTGAAGGCTCAGTTTCAGAAAATAACTGGCGGGTAACATCAAACAGGGGGCGTAGCGTCTGAACACGATGAGCGTCACGTTTTCGGCGATTTTCCGCCAGAGCGAACTCCACACCTTCAACCAGCTCAGTGCCAGACTCAAAAGGTTTCAGGATCAGCCCATCCGCGCCGCGCCGCAGGGTTTCTATGGCTGTTTCCACAGTGCCATAACCGGTCATGACCACTACAGCCAGATCTGGCTGGCGCTCGCGTGCTTTTGTCAGTACTTCAAAACCATCCATGCCCGGCATACGAATATCCACCAGTAACAGGTGGACCGGTTCCTGCTCAAGAAATTCGAGAGCCTGGGTTGGATTGGAAAATGCATGTACCACAAAACCCGCTTTGCGCAACAGTCTTTCGCATAAAGCTACAATTCCGGTTTCGTCATCGACAACCAGGATTTTTTCTTCAGCCATGATCCTCCACGGGTAACCAGACGGTGAACCGGCTTCCTTCACCGGGCTTGCTATCCACCTCGATAAAACCACCATGTTCGTTGATAATGCCAAAACTGACCGATAAACCCAATCCCGTTCCCGTGCCAACCGGTCGGGTGGTGAAAAAGGGTTCAAAAATACGATCCAGATATTCAGGATGAATCCCTTCACCGGTATCCTGTACCGAGATCGTCATCCAGGGGACGTTTTCCTTTTCAGTCAGGGCGGTAATGATACTTAACGTACCCCCACTCTGCATGGCTTGCAGAGCATTATGTACCAGGTTCAGCAAGACCTGTTTGATTTGATTGGGGTCAACCCGAATCCAGGGCAGGTCTTCGCGAAGCTGGACGCGCAGTTCAACCCCACTGGTGCGCACCAGATGCTGCACCAGGGTCAGAACTTCGCTGACCACTTCGTTGATATCCGTACGGACGCGCAGGTTATCGCCCGGGCGGGAAAAATCCAGTAACCTGCGCACCACCCCTCGCGCCCGTTTTGCCTCACGCAAAACCAGCTCCAGATCCTGCCTCTGGGGGGAGTCTTCCGAGAGTTCATCCAAAACCAATTCTATGAATCCCGCTACCGTGGTTAGCGGGTTATTTAATTCGTGCGCCACACCCGCCGCCATTTCACCGACTGCAGCCAACCGAGCTGAGCGGACCAGTTGCATCTCTGCCTGGCGTTGGGCTTCCATCCGATCCTGGATCTCCTGATAAAGCCGGGCATTACGGATAAACACGGCAGCCTGCGCAGCAAAAAACTCTAATAACTGCAAATCTTCGGATCGAAACTCTTTATCCTGCCGGTCATCGCTGACCAATAACACACCGATGACCTTGTTCTTGAGTTTGAGCGGTATCCCCGCCACGGTGCGGTAGGGCATGTGCCGTTCAGGATACATCCTGCCAGCCCAGTTGTTATAATCAGCGACCACCAGGGGTTCGCCAAGTACTGCCACCTTTCCCTCAACGCCGGACATATAGGGCACTTCTGTTCCAGTAAAATCTCGCCACGGGTTATCTGAAACCACTGTCCGGACAATTTCCGCCTGTTCGTCGACCAGGGCTAGTTCTGCGCCACGCGCGCCAATTAATTCGCGTGCCCGACGTACCACGCGCCGCAGCAGGATATCCAGATCGAGATCCGCAGCAATTTCCAGGCCGGTTTCCCGCGCTGCTTCGAGTTGCCGCACGGTGGTTTGCAGTTCCTGGTATCGCTGCGCGTTGGTCAATACACTGGAAAGCACACCAGCGAGGGCCTCCATCGCCAACCGGTCGTTTTCCGTAAAGGCAAATGACTTGCGCCTTAAGGCTGTAACAATGCCGATGGGGCGTTCATTACCGTATAAAACCACACTGATTTCTGAGCCGGTACGCAATCCGGTAATTGGATGCGGCGTTGGCAAAGTCGAAAGGTCCTCCACAATGTGGCTTTCGTGTGAGGTTAGCATTTTATCCATGGATTTGACCGTCGCTGGATAGCGGGTATGAATTTCCGCAGAAACGGGTATATTCCCGGCAATACCACTCAGCACCAGCTCTTTTCCCGAGTCGGTGTAAAGCAGAATTTCGACGAAGTCGTAATCAAATTGTTCGGCCATCAGCGAAGCAGCATGAACCGCAATCTGGGAAGGATCGGTCAGACCGACAACTTTTTGCATCACTTCGTGGATCAGGCTGAGGTTTAAGGCGCGCTTGCGCATCTCATCGTTCAGGCGTACATTTTCCAATAAACTGGCCAGGTGTCCGGCAAGCATTACCAATAATTGCTCATCCTGCCGCGAAAAAGCTTCGGGTTCACTGGCGGATAACACCAGAACGCCTACCACCTTCCCCCGGTAACGCAATGGAGCGACCAATTCGGATTGAATCCCGGGAGGCAATTCCACACCGGCCGGGGCGTCTTCCAGACGACGCAGATTAAACGGTTTTTCCATCTTGATGGCATAACCAGGCAATGAACCATCTAATGGCCAGCGACCACTTTCATCCTGAGGGCGGGATTCGGGCAGGCCGTATTCCCTCAACCAGGCTTTATCGGAAGATAGAACCAGGAAGGAAACTTCCACGCCGGGGAAGACACGTCGCAAACGAGTCAATAAACGATCGGCTACTTCATGGATATCGGAGCCGGACGAGGCGGCAGTCGCCAGCTCGTTCACCAGCGCCAGTTGCTGTAAATATCGGGTGGCTTCGGAGAAGATGATTGCATTTTCGATTTGTGAGGCTGAACGATTGGCCAGGCTGGTAATTCGGGTTAACTCGACCTCATTGAAAGGCTGGTGTTGGGGACGCCATAGATAAACCAGACCAATCATGCGCTGGCCAATAACCACCGGTGTTGCCAGCCAGCTAATCCGGGAGACGTCTTCATGCGGTAAGCGCAAGTCCGCGGAACGATTTCGCTGATAAAGACCATACATTCCCCGTTGCTCATCGAGAATTTTGGCCAACCAGGGAGTCTCCTCAACGGACAGCTCGCGCCCCAGATAACGTTCATTAACCTGTTCAACCACACGCACGACAAATACTCCACCGGTGCGCAAGGCAACCCAACCACCCGAGGCATTGGAGGCCTCGATGAGGTAAACAATCACCTGGTGAAGTACTCCCGCCAGGTCGTACGCAGACTCAACATTCAAATCCCATTGCTGCTCCAGAACATGACTATCGAGATCCATCTCGGGGAAAAACTGTTTTTCCGGGCCGAAACTGGCGAATAGCCTGAGTGTATCCCGGCTTTTACGGTCCAGATGATCCGCGCCGACCAGCAGGATGGCCTGAGTCGCCGGGTTGGGATATAGATAAAGCCTGGAAAACCCAAGTTTGGGAGAAAACTGGCGTATATTGCGGCTGCGCGGGCGATTATTCGCTAATGAGCCAGCCAGCCAGGAAGTGTTGGCTGAGCCTTGCAACCATTTTTTTAATTCCTTCAAGCGAAGAGAAGAAAAACCAGCATAGCGTAAAAATTCCCACTCTTGCTCGGTTCGCGCTAACCAGATCGCGGCAGAGGCGCCGGTAATCTGGCAAATTTTTTTGAGTCGCTCGTCAGTATGATTTTTCATCCGGATAAACCTAATTTTACTCGGCAAACCGGGGAAAGTCTTTACGGAAGTGACTTTAATCGAATTTACCCCTGCTGTATTTCATCTCGCCCCACATGAAGCATATGATATACTCGAATCGGTAGTCAGACAACCGTGGTTGGGAACCAAAAATCATGATTACCTATTTCTATAACCTTCTGTGAACAAGCGGAATTACCCTCTCGTTCCCGCGGAGTGATCCCTACATGAAAGATTTTATTGCCATCGCAGATTACTCTCCTGAGCAACTGCAATCGATGCTCGATCTGGCTGTTGAGTTAAAAAAGGAGTGGAAAGCAGGCGGAAATCGTCCTTTGCTGAAAAACAAAGTCCTGGCGATGATATTTCAGAAACCCAGTTTGCGCACCCGAGTTTCCTTCGACATGGCCATGCGCCATCTCGGTGGAGACGCACTGTACCTTTCACCAGCCGAGATCGGCCTGGGCAAACGGGAAGCTATCGCGGATATCGCCCGGGTGATGAGCGGTTATGTAGACTTCCTGATGGCGCGTGTTTTCGACCACGAGCATGTGGTTGAAATGGCCCGCTGGTCAGATATTCCGGTAATCAATGGCTTATCAGACTATAATCACCCCTGCCAGGCGATGGCAGATGCCTTGACCATTCAGGAAGAATTCGGAAATCTCAAAGGTTTGAATGTCGCCTATGTGGGTGATGGTAATAACGTTGCCGTCTCACTGCTCCATATTTGCACCAGGTTAGGCGCCAATTTTAGCATTGCCAACCCGGAAGAGTACGACCTGGCGCCCAGAGCGATAGCCCTGGCGAGGCAGTTTGCAAATGAGAGTGGAAGCCAGATTAATTTCTATCGCGATCCGGTGGAGGCGGTAAAAAACGCACACGTAATTTACACCGATACCTGGACGAGTATGGGACAGGAAGAAGAAACAAAAAAACGGGAAAAAGTCTTCCCTCCTTACCAGGTGAACGAGTCACTGGTGGCGCATGCCAATCCAAATTGTATCGTGATGCATTGCTTACCCGCTCACCGTGGGCAGGAAATTACAGATGAAGTGGCCGATGGGCCACATTCTCGTCTGTTCCCACAAGCGCACAACCGGCTTCATGCACAGAAGGCAATTCTCGTGCGATTAGCAGGCGTGGGTTAATGATTACGAAGAGGCGATATGGTAACCACGAATAAGCAATTATCAGCGGCAGAGTATATCCAGTTAGAAGAGAAGCATGGCGCGCATATTTACCATCCGTTAGACGTGGTTATTTCCCATGGCGAGGGAGTATGGGTATATGACGTTAATGGGAAGAAGTATCTGGACTGTCTGAGCGCTTACTCCGCACTGAATCAGGGTCATGTGCACCCCCGGATTCTGGAGGCAATGCAGCAGCAAGCCAGGCGAATCACACTGACTTCACGCGCCTTCCGAAACGATCAGTTACCGCTGCTCTACAAGGAATTGAGTGAGTTAACCGGGTATGAGATGGCTCTGCCGATGAACAGTGGCGCTGAGGCAGTGGAAACTGCGATAAAAATCGCCCGCAAATGGGCATACCGGGTTAAGGGAGTGCCGCGCTATCAGGCAGAAATTATCACTGTGGAAAACAATTTCCATGGGCGGACGATCAGCGTCATCTCTTTCTCTACCGAAGAAAAATACAAAGAAGACTTCGGGCCGTTCACACCGGGATTTGTAACCGCGCCCTACGGCGATATCCAGGCGATGGAGGCAGCGATAACACCAAACACGGCAGCCATCAGCGTTGAACCCATCCAGGGTGAGGCCGGGGTGATTATTCCACCGCAGGGATATTTACGCCAATTACGCGAGTTGTGCGACCGGCATAATATCCTGTTAATCGGCGATGAGATCCAGTCCGGACTGGGGCGAACGGGTAAATTATTTGCTTTTGATTATGAAGAAGTTCGACCCGATCTGATGATCATTGGCAAGGCGCTATCCGGTGGTTTTTACCCGGTCTCGGCTGTACTGGGCAATACCGAGATTTTGGGACTGTTGACCCCGGGAGAGCATGGCTCTACTTTTGGCGGCAATCCATTGGGCGCGGCCATTGCCCGGGCGGCCTTACAGGTGATTATCGATGAGAACCTGATCGAAAATGCAGCCATGATGGGTGAATACCTTCAGGAGCACCTGGCAGAAATTAACAGCCCCCATATAAGCGAAGTGCGCGGTAAGGGTTTGCTGGTAGGTGTGGAGTTAAAGCCATCCGCCGGAGGTGCGCGCCGCTTTTGTGAAGCTTTACAGACGCAAGGGATACTGGTAAAAGAAACCCATCAGCATGTGATTCGCTTTGCCCCGCCTTTGATTATTGACAAAGAGACCATTGATTGGGCGATTCCGCGCATTCGTGAAGTATTAAGCATGCCATGATTTTTAGAATACGGGTGCTCCGCACCCGTATTCTTCATTTACCTGCCAGACAAGAGGAAATTCTATGAACATTTGCATCCCAAAAGAGCGGCGCGAATCGGATTTTCGCGTGGCTCTGACGCCTGCCGGGGTGAAATTACTCGTTCAGGCCGGTCACACCTGTTACATTGAGCATGAAGCCGGTGTTGGAAGCGGCTTCACCGACTATGACTACCAGCAAGCCGGTGGAAAAATCGCCTACCGGGGGGAGGAGGTCTTTGGTCGGGCAGATCTGTTGATCAAAGTCTCCCGCCCAACGGTGGAAGAATTCGAATGGCTGCGCGAAGGTTCGATGATTGCCGGATTTTTACATCTGGCATCTGCTTCTCCCCTCAAAATTAAAACCCTGATTGAAAGGGAAATCACCGCCATCGGTTGGGAAATTATCCAGGAAGATAACGGCAAATTACCTGTTTTGCAGCCAATCAGCCAGGTCGCCGGGCGTATGATCCCTCAAATTGCGGCCACGCTGGCACAAAATAATTCGGGAGGGAAAGGCATACTGTTAGGCGGTGTTCCGGGAGTGCCTCCAGCAGAAGTTGTTATTCTGGGAGCTGGAACCGTTGGAACCGCTGCAGCGCGCACCTTTATCGGGATGGGCGCCAATGTGTACGTCCTGGATCAGGACTTGGACCGGCTCCAGAACCTGGACAGGTTGCTTTCCGGACGGGTAATCACCATGGTTTCTCACGATTTCAATCTGGAAAAAGTCTGCCGGTTTGCCGATGTGTTGGTAGGAGCCGTGCTGGTCCCCGGAAAGCGTACCCCGATTTTGATCACCCGCCAGATGATCGAATCTATGCGGCCTCGATCGATTGTGATGGATATATCCATAGATCAGGGAGGTTGTGTGGAAACCAGCCGGCCAACAACCCACTATAACCCGACTTTCGTTGAAGCAGATGTGATCCACTATTGTGTCCCGAACATGACCGGGGTTTTAGGCCGGACAGCCACTCATGCCTTGAATAACGCTACCTGGCCATTTATCAAAATGCTTGCCGAGCTGGGTTTGGAGCAGGCTTTGGAAATATCTGCCGCGCTGCGTAGAGGCATCTATACGCGGAATGGCGAACTGGCGCATCCGGTTTTACAAAATGCAATGAGTTCAAGGAGCTGACCGAATGCGCTGGATCGAACAGTATCATCGAAAAATTGTTTCTGCCGATGAAGCCGTAAAAGCCATCCAATCTCATGACCGGCTCTTCCTGACCGGTAACTGCTCTCTACCGAAAGAATTGCTGGCTGCTTTGGTCCGTAGAGCGCCCGAATTAACCGCTGTAGAGATTTGCCAGGCTCTGACCATCGGCCCCGCAGATTATGTCGCTCCGGAAATGGAAGGACATCTGCGGGTAAACACCATGTTTATCAGCCATAATATCCGTAAAGCCGTCCATGAAGGGCGGGCAGATTTTACTCCCGTCTTGCTTTCGGAATTTCCACTGTTGTTTAAAAACAAAGTGTTACCTCTGGATGTGGCGCTGGTGCATCTGTCGCCACCGGACGAGCATGGGTTTTGCAGTTTCGGTATTGAAAATGGACTCACCAAAAGCCCGGCCGAGTCAGCCAGGATCATCATTGCCGAGATCAATGAACAGATGCCGCGCATGTTGGGAGATTCCTTCATCCATGTCAATCGCCTGAGTTATGTAGTCCCGGTGAATTACCCGCTGGCAGAGATGAAAATGACAGAGGATGGAGCTTCTGAGGAGATCGAAAACATCGCCCGGTATATTGCCAGCCTGATCCCGAATGGAGCAACAATGCAGATGGGTATTGGGGCAATTCCGGATACCGTGCTGAAATACGTGATGGACAAACGCGATCTGGGTGTGCATACCGAACTATTCTCCGACGGGGTAATCGAACTGGTTGAAGCCGGAGTGCTGACCAGCAGCCGGAAGAGTTTACACCCAGGGAAAATTATCGCCGGTTTTGTGCTGGGCACCCAACGGCTATACGAATGGGTGGACGATAATCCTATGATCGAGCTCCACCCAACCGAATATGTGAACGACCCGTTTGTGATCGCGCAGAATGAGCGCATGGTGGCGATTAACTCTGCGATTGAGGTGGATCTCACCGGGCAGGTGTGCGCGGACAGTATCGGTTCGCGCCTGTACAGCGGTGTGGGAGGTCAGCTCGACTTTATCTATGGAGCTTCGCGCGCCAAAGAAGGTGTTCCCATCATTGCCCTTCCCAGTACTGCCACGCTGCGCAACGGTGAAAAAATCAGCCGGATCGTCAGCCTGCTGAAACACGGCGCCGGGGTGGTAACCACACGCAATCATGTGCATTACGTGGTCACTGAATATGGTATTGCCAACCTGTATGGGAAATCCATTCGAGCGCGGGCGCGTGAATTGATCAATATTGCCCATCCGGATTTCCGTGACGAGCTGGTTTACCAGGCAAATGAATTGAATTATATTTAGGGTATCCAACCCATCAAAGAAAATACCAGATTAATCTTTCTAAAAGGCAGGAGAAATCCCATGGAACGCCGGACGAAAATTGTCGCTACCATCGGGCCCGCGACAGAAGACGAAGATAGTATGCGCGACCTGATCACAGCGGGAATGAATGTTGCCCGGATGAACTTCTCCCATGGCTCGCACGAAAATCACGCCGAGCGGATACGGAGGATGCGGCGGGCTTCGGAATCGTGCGGTATTCCGGTAACGATTATGATGGATCTCCAGGGCCCCAAAATTCGCACCGGAAAATTGAAGACCGGCCAGATAAATTTGGTTCCCGGAAAAACTATTACCCTGACGACCCGTACAGTTTTGGGCGACGAAAACCTGGTTTCTGTAGATTACCCGGAATTACCGCGCGTCCTGGAGCCGGGCAAGCGAATTCTGCTGGCTGATGGGATCATGGAATTGAAGGTGTTAGCGGTTTCTGGGACAGAAATCCAGACAGAAATTCTGCTGGGGGGGACACTCACCGACCATAAAGGAGTCAATTTACCAGGGGCTAAACTGGATATTCCAGGGTTTACCAAAAAAGATGAAGAAGACCTGGCTTTTGGTCTCCAACAAAGCGTGGATGCTATCGCCATGTCCTTTGTTCGTTCTCCACAAGATATTCAGCGGGTAAAAGATGCTATTCGAGAATATGCCCCCGATAAAATAGACACACCAGTAATTGCCAAATTAGAGCGCCCGGAAGCGCTGGAGAATTTGGAGGAAATTATCCAGGCATCGGATGGGGTGATGGTAGCGCGCGGCGACCTGGGCGTAGAAATGTCACCTGAAGAGGTGCCGATCGCACAAAAACGGATCATAAAGTGCGCCAATCAATACGCCAAACTGGTAATTACAGCCACACAAATGCTGGAATCGATGATCTACAATCCCCGTCCCACCCGGGCAGAAGCCTCAGATGTAGCCAATGCGATTTTTGACGGCACCGATGCGGTGATGCTCTCTGGAGAAACGGCAGTTGGAAAATATCCCACCCAAACCATCGAAATGATGAATCTGATCATCTGCCAGGCAGAAAACAATCTGGCGACCTGGGGGCACTGGCAGGGTGAAGTACCGGTAGACGATGTGGATGATGCTGTCTACGTAACCCGGGCAGCACGGGAGCTGGCTCACGATAAAAACGTGGCCGCGATTGCGGTATTTACGATGAGTGGGCGCACGGCGATGTTGATGTCGAAAGAGCGACCTTCCAAACCAATCCTCGCCTTCACGCCCAGACCGGAAACTTATTATCGCCTGCCGATGTACTGGGGGACAATACCTTATTTAATTTCGGAGGCGGATACCGTCGAAACCATGCTGATGCACGTGGAGCAGACTATGATCAGGGCAACGCGTATTCAGGCCGGGCAGCAGGTGGTGCTTATTTGCGGCTTTCCAGTTGGCGCTCGCCGCGCCGCGAACCTGGCTTTATTGCATACCGTCGGTCAATAAACAGACTTCCGCTTATGGATTTACCCAAGCACGGTCACAAGCATTGGTTGCTTTGGGTGTAGTGCCATTATGCGCCATGATATTTCGCAATGTTCATCGGGCGAGTCAAACGATTCCGGTAAAAGCCTGATCATTGGCGCTGGAGATTGACTCGATCTGACTGTACAATAATGGCATGAGCCAATTAATAGATACGCCGGCTTTCATCCTGGGTACCTCTCCCGAGCGGGAGGTTCTGCTGCGTTTCCTGCCTCCCCTACCAGATGGTGTGGTGCAACAATGGTTGGTTAACAACCTCCCACTGGGAAGCTGGGTACTGGATCCCTTTGGCGCTGCACCGCGCCTGACTGTTGAGGCTGCGCGCGCCGGATACCGGGTTGTTGTGGCCGCGAATAACCCGATAGCGCGATTTCTTATCGAAACCCAGGCCGCACCTCCGACTCAAGCTGATTTACAGGCCGCCCTTTCACATCTCGCGGGCGCCAGAGTAGGTGAGGCGCGCCTGGAGCCATATATCCAATCCCTGTATGAAACTGAATGCGAAAATTGTGATTTACGCATTACTGCCGATGCGTATATCTGGGAACGCAATAATCCTCTTCCACTCGCCACAAGATATTCCTGCCCACATTGTGGGCACCAGGGTGAGTTTCCCGCTAACAGCGCCGATTTTGCTTTGGCCAGAAAAATCGGCGCTACGATCGAATTGCACCGGTCACGCGCTCTCGAACGAGTCACGCCCCGTGATGATCCGGATCGGCAGCATGCTGAAGAAGCCCTGGCCGTTTACCTTCCCCGTGCGGTGCAGGTATTATTCACTTTGGTCAATAAACTGGATAGCCTGGAGGCGACGCCAGATCAAATCAATCACCTGCGCCTGCTGTTATTGATGGCATTTGACCAGGGTAACAGCTTATGGGCAGCCGATGGAAGCCGGGCGCGACCGCGCCAGTTATCCCTGCCGGGAACTTTTATTGAACGGAATATCTGGAAGGCCATAGAGACCGGGATCCAATTCTGGAAAACCACCAGCACACCGGTTCCAATTTACCCCTGGAGTGGTACTTTACCTGCGATAGATGGCCCTGGACTGGTTTTATTTGATGGACCGGTACGCGATCTGGCAGATAAGATCCCCATGGATAAAATCCGTGGGATTATCGCCCCAATCCCTCGCCCCAATCAGGCTTTCTGGACGCTTTCGGCGTTATGGGCGGGTTGGTTATGGGGTCGTGAGGCCGCAGGACCGTTCAAAATGGTATTACGACGGAGGCGATATGATTGGAACTGGCATACTGGGGCATTATTTTCTGCATTTCAGTCCCTGAAACCCCGGCTTAAGGCAGAAATCCCCTGTTTTCAACTGATTGCTGAATACGAACCAGGTCTTTTCGAGGCCTGCTTGCTGGCGACGAACCTGAATTCATTTCGGCTATCCGGTATGACTCTGCGCAATCAAATCGACCAGGCACAACTATACTGGTCATTTCATACTGGTCAAGCAAGCCATACCGAAAAAATGGAAACAAATCAACGCCTCATTCAGGCAGCCCGTAACTTTATTCTCAATCAAGGGGAGCCCGTCCCCTTCAGTACCTTGCAAGCCGCCTGTCTGGGAGTTTTAGCTGAGGAAGAATTACCCATCAGCGAAGAAGAAATCGATACCGGGCAGGCGCTTCCCCGGATTAATAGCCTGTTGCAAGATAACCTCACGCTGCGGAATGGTTTTATCCGCTACGGGGGCACCGCGGGTTTGATGGAAAGTGGTTTTTGGTGGGTGGAAGATGCTTCCGGCGCAGGAGAACCACTGGCAGATCGAGTGGAAATGTTGCTGGTTAACCAGTTGATCAAAGGGCAGGCGCTGCAGATTCGAGAACTCGACCAGCTGGCATGCCAATCCTTCCGCGGTTTACACACCCCAGAACCGGGCTTGGTAGAGGCCATTATCAGCTCCTATGCTGAGCCTGCCACCTTGGAACCTGATGGGTATCGCTTACGTTCTGAAGATGCGCCCCTGCAACGACGTGAGGACATCCAGCACATACGGCGGGCGTTGGAGGATTCGGGCAAACAGCTGGGCTTTCAGGTTCAAGGAGAACAGCCCTTATTATGGATCTCCCCTGACGGGGTTACACGCTGGGTATTTTATATCCTGGCTTCGGCCATTTTTGGTAAATATCTCACTCACAAACTGCCTGCGGGGGCGCAGGGCGTGATTGTCTTGCCAGGTGGGCGCGCCAATCTGGTATTGCATAAACTCAAGCGCAACCCACACCTGAACCAGGCATTCCAGGCCGGCTGGTTTTTTCTAAAATTCAGGCACGTGTTGAGGCTGAAAGAAAATTCAACACTGACAGCCGAGGCTTTTCCGGAATTTATCCAGCTCGATCCGTTAACCTACTCAGCGCCTCAGATGCGTTTGTTTTGAGAAAGATCACCCCCGCTTGCGGTGTTCGACCATCATGCAGGCATCCATCACCACATCCAACCCGGCTTCACGCGCTCGCTCCGCTGCCTGTTGATTCGCGATCCCTACCTGCATCCAGATTGCTTTAGCGTTAATTTCGATCGCCTGCTCAACGATGGCTGGGACAGCTTCACTACGCCGGAATACAAGCACCAGGTCTACCGGTTCAGGTATCTCTGTCAGTTTAGCATAGGCTTTTTCACCCAGCGCATTGTCGAGCGAGGGATTAACCGGAATAATCCGGTATCCCATTTTTTGGAGATAAGCCGGCACGTAATAGCCTGCGCGATGGCGGCGTGATGACAACCCAACCACGGCAAGTGTATGGGAACTGTCCAATAGCTTCCGTATTATCAGGGGATCAGTATAAGTCGCCATGCGTTTATTCAATTTCTGTTTGCTTAAGAGGTAATGGCTCTACATGAACAATCACACGGTAAACGCCATTAATGTTATTGATCAGGTCTCGCTCGATTTCTTCAGCAATATTGTGCGCTTCTTCCAGGCTCATCGACCCAGGGAACATTAAGCGGATTGCCACGCTATCATGCCCTTCCAGATGGTGTGAATGGACTTCCACAATCTGCTCAGCTGCAAACCGGTTTGACAGATATCGGAATACGTCCTGAATTAATTCAGGATTTTCTCCGGTGTCGGTCGTGCGCACCTTCTCTAGAAGAGGCTCCAGATGGGTGATGATATTGGTTAAGTTTGGCCATTGAGCACGCACGCGCCTTTCGTAGGATTCAGCCAAATCATGAGCTACATCCAAGGTTGTATCGCCATTTAATTCCAGGTGAGCTTCGACATCCAATTCGCCATTAACATCTTGCTGTACATGCAAGTCATGCACGCCCAGACCGAGACCATCCGCGATCTGGCGCAAATCATAAGAGATCTGCTGGTATTCCATTTCATTCTGAGAATAACCACGCAATTGGGCCGGGTCGATTTTGCCGGGTTCAATGTGCACCAGAACATCAACAACCTGGGGAAAACTGTTCTTGATCCGCGTCTCCACTTCCGTGGCAATGGAATGAGCCTGGTCTGTGCTCATACCAGGATATACCTTGACATGCAGATCAACAAAAACCGAAGCCGGTGCGCCGCGTGACCGAATACGATGAACATACCAGACACCGGGAACTTCCATAACCAGGCGTTCGATCGGATCGGTATCCAGGATCGTGGCATCAGCCAGGGATATCGACGTATTGCGCAGGATGGTAAAGGCCGCCCTCAGGATTAATACCACGACCGCACTCGCCACGACCAGGTCCAACCAGGTCCAACCCAACCAGACGCCTATCAGGGAGGTTACCACCGAGCCTGTGATAAATAAATCGGTTTTTGTGTGGGTAGCGTCTGAAATCAGGATCTGTGAGTTTAATTTTTTCCCGGCGCGAGATTCAAGGATAACGATCGTGAGGTTAACCGGAAAAGTAAAGGCAATCAACCCGAAGGTTAACAGATCGAGACTTGGCGCGCCTCCACCGGTGAACCGTTCCACCACCGCCGCGCCAATCTCATAGGCCGCCACCAGCAGCAAACCTCCAATCGCCAGGGAGCCGAGGGTCTCGTAACGCGCATATCCATACGGGTGTTTTTCATCCGCCGGTCGGTTCGCCAGACGGATGGCCGCCAGACCAATCAAATTAGACGAAGTATCCACGAGGGAGTGAAAGCCGTCTGCCACGACTGCCAGTGCGCCGGTCAGCAAACCCAGGGTGATTTTAATGATCGTGACGCTTAGATTCGCCAGTAGTACCCATAACAGAGTCTTACGGACGGCAACAAAGTTATTCTGTTGAGTTGATATGGCCGGCATTCCAGTTTCCATGGTGAAATCAGATTACCCACATTCTACCGCGTCCCACCTATAAATTTGGTGGGTATCTGCGCGGCTCGACTTCCCGCAGCATTTCGTACACCACTTCAATGATTTGTTCAGCGTTAGGCTTCGACCAATAATCGCCATCGGAACCATAGGCAGGTCGGTGTGGTTTTCCAGTCAGCGTTCGCGGCGGTGAGTCCAACCATTGATAACCATCCTGACGTTCCAATACTTCTTGAAGCATATACGCGCTCGCTCCGCCGGGTACGTCTTCATCCACAAACAGGACCCGGTTGGTTTTCTTTAGGGACTCAACAATAATACCGGGCAGGTCGAAGGGCAGCAAAGATTGGACATCGATCACTTCGATTTCCACGCCTATTCGGCTGAGTGCTTCAGCAGCCTGAAGCACAATACGGCAGCAGGCGCCATAGGTCACTACAGTGACATCTTCCCCGGGTCGCAAAATTTCGGGGACTCCGAGCGGCACGGTGAATTCGCCAATGTTATCTGGCAGCCGTTCCTTCAGGCGATACCCATTTAAGACCTCAATAAGAATCGCCGGCTCATCAGCCTGCAACAGGGTGTTATAAAAACCTGCTGCCTGAGTCATATTACGGGGAGTAAGCACATACATACCGCGCAAAAGATGAATCAGGCCCGCCATCAGAGAGCCGGAATGCCAGATGCCTTCCAGACGATGGCCCCGGGTGCGGATAATTACCGGCGCCTTTTGACCTCCGCGGGTGCGCCAATATAACGTAGCCAGATCGTCGGATAAAATCTGCAGCCCGTACAAGACGTAATCCAGGTATTGAATCTCGGCAATTGGGCGTAATCCCCGCATCGCCATCCCAATTGCCTGACCCACGATGGTCGCCTCTCGAATGCCTGTATCCGAAACACGTAAATCACCGTACTTCTCCTGCAATCCTTTGAAGCCCTGGTTTACATCTCCCAACCTGCCCACATCTTCTCCAAATGCGATCAATCGGGGATCACGCGCCAGCGCCCGGTCGAAGCAGGCATTCAGCACCTCGAAACCATATATATTGGGTGAGTCTGCAGAATATACGGGCTTGACCTCGGGTACCTGTAAAGCGGTTCCACTATACAGATGGGAGCTGTAAAACTCTTGTACTTCACGATTCTTTTTACGCTTCCATTCAATCAGAGCCTGTTTTTCGGGCAACTCCTCTGTGTAGATCTCGATCAGCGTCGTGCGAATGGCTTGCATGATATCCCGGCGAAATGGAGTCTGGTTTGCTTGTAGCTGGCTGGCGGTCTCTTGCAGTTGTTCTCGATGTGAAGATTTCGCCGCCAGATCCCGAATAATTTCGATCACCTGACGGCGATCCTCCAGGATCGGCTGGAGATATGCTTCCCAGGCTGCTTTACGTTCACTCTCTACGTAAGCATATTCTTCCTTTTCCAATTCATCCAGATCTTTATTGGTCGCCAGCTCATTCTCGATAATCCATTTTCGGAACAAAGTAATGCCATCGTAATCCCATTCCCAGGCCAACCTCTCCGGAGATTTATAGCGCTCATGGCTTCCGGAAGTAGAATGGCCTTGAGGTTGAGTCAGTTCGACCACATGGATCAATACCGGGACATGCCCGGTTCGAGCAATTTCGGTGGCGCGCACATAGGTTTCCAGCAAAGCCGGGTAATCCCACCCTTTGACTGTGTAGAGTTCATATCCCTCGTTGTTGTTAGCGGTTCGTTGAAACCCTGCCAGAAGTTCGGATAAGTTTTGTTTGACCATCTGCTGTTCATTGGTCACCGAAATTCCATAACCATCATCCCAGATAGAAATCACTGCGGGTGATTTCAGCACACCAATGGCATTAACTGCTTCCCAGAACAAACCCTCTGCTGTGCTTGCATTTCCTATGGTGCCAAAAGCCACCTCATCCCCATTATGGGAAAACGTCGAGTATTGGTTTAATTCTGGTAACTCGCGGTAAAGGCGCGAGGCGTATGCCAGCCCCACAAGGCGCGGCATCTGGGATCCTGTCGGGGATACATCGGCTGACGAGTTATACATCTCTGCCAGGTTTTTCCAGTTTCCGGCGTCATCCAGGCTGCGCGTGGCAAAATGAGCGTTCATCGAGCGCCCTGCAGTCGCCGGCTCGGCTTCCACATCCGGGTGGGCATACAGTTGAGCAAAAAACTGGCGCAGGGTTAGTTCGTTGATGGCGAACATAAAGGTTTGGTCCCGGTAATAACCGGATCGAAAATCACCCGGACGAAATACACGCGCCATGGCAAGTTGCGGAATTTCCTTTCCATCGCCAAAAATTCCGAATTTGGCTTTACCGCTTAACACCTCCCGGCGACCAATCACACTTGCCTGACGACTGCGGAAAGCCAATCGATAATCGTGGATTATGTCATCAACAGTTAAGGTAATTCCGGCAAGTTGAATGGTTTTTTCCGTCCCAATGATCATTTGTCCTTCCTCTTTCACTCGCAACGAACCATTTCCACCAAAATACAAAACAGTCAAACCTGAGTCTGACTTCCTCGCGCCTTATTATGTGAATTTTACTCTTTTTTGGAAGGTTGGAACTTTATAATCGGCTGAGAGCCGAAAAATTAGACATCCAATAAGTGCCAAACTGGAAAATCAGGTATAAAACGGGTTATTCAGACTGTATGAAGGCCAGAGTGTACCTGCTGGCGCAAGCGATCGATGGGATATAACTGACCTTCGGAATCTTCGTAGTACCACAGGTCCCAGCCATTGCTGGGTGAGCCATCCGACAGATGCCTGGCAATTTGGTGAATCGAACCCTCCACCTCTCCAAGGCGCAAATAGCCATCCGGTTTCACCCGCGCGACTAATTTCTTTTCGGCCGAATAATACAAGGCCTGTCCAGGACGCAACAATCCCACTTCCAGCAACCAGCTAAATGGGACTCTCCCGGCAATACGCCGTTGGCTGCGCACCTCAAATATCTGCGGATCGAAAGGCTCGGCTTGTGTCTCTGCTAACCGTTGTTCTGCCAGCTTAACGTAATCCGCCTCTTTTTCTATACCGATCCAGTTACGGTGCAATAACGCGGCTGCCACGCCGGTCGTCCCGGTGCCAAAAAACGGATCCAGCACCACTGCGTGGGGAAGCGTGGATGAAAGTATTACCCGGTATAACAAAGCCAGCGGTTTTTGAGTGGAGTGGGCTTTTTTTCCATTGATTTTTAAGCGTTCTGATCCTGTACAGATGGGCAGCACCCAATCGCTGCGCATTTGCTTGCCGTCGTTCAATTTTTTCATCGCCTGGTGATTGAATACATGGCGGGTATCCCGTGAGCGCGCTGCCCAGATCAGCGTCTCATGGGCATTGGTAAAGCGCACACCGCGGAAATTGGGCATCGGATTGGTTTTGACCCAGACGATGTCATTGAGAATCCAGAATCCCAGATCCTGCATAATTGCACCGAGGCGGTAAATATTGTGGTAGCTGCCGATCACCCAAATTGTTCCATTTTCCTTGAGAACACGCTGGCAGGCGCGCAACCAGTCCCGGCTGAAATCGGCATAACTTTTTGGGGTCTCGAATTGATCCCAGGGGTCATTGACACCGTTCACACGGGTCTGGTCAGGTCTCCAGAGTTCCTGCCGTAATTGAAGATTGTAGGG
>JAGUYX010000021.1 GCA_020061145.1 Anaerolineales bacterium
CCCCAGGGGGTGGTGCAAATGATTCACTTCGGACCTCTGACGGAAGAGAAGCTCACCGAGATCGTGGCGGGGATTCAATAAGGCCGGTCGTTACCCCGGGGCGGCTTTGCCGGTGAGCAATTGCTTCCAGCGCGCCCAGCCGGCTTTCCAGCCAAAGGAGCGGCGGCGAAGTGTGCCCACAATCCCGTAAGGGAGGAAGACCACAATCAGCATAAAGATGATGCCATAGATGAGCGTCCAGTTGGCCCCAAACCAGCGTTCCAGCCAGTAACCCAGCAGTTGAATGATCCCCGCCCCCAGGATAGGGCCGATGAGCGTGCCCACCCCGCCGATGATGGTCATCGCCAGGGCGTCGATGGTGCGAAAGGTGGTCAGGGTCGCCGGGGTCACACTGACGTTAAATAACGCCGAAAGGGCGCCAGCCAGGGCGGCAAACACACCGGCAGCCACAAAGGCAATCAGCTTATACCAGAAGGTGTTGAAGCCGATCATCATCGCCCGGTTTTCGTTATCCCGGGTGGCGATCATCACCCGCCCGGTGGGGGAATTGATCAGGCGGCGGGCGGCCAGGAAAACCAGCACGAAAAGGATGAGCGCCAGATAATAAAAGCGCGTGCGGTGTTCCGTGGCGCTGAGATAAGCCGGCACCGGAAAGCCATGCAAGCCGTCATCGGCGCCGGTGTACTGGCGGAAATCGCCGGCCTCGGCCAGGATGAAAAACATCTCGGCGAAAGCCAGGGTGACCATTGTCAGGTATACGCCTTTGACGCGCAAGGAGAGGATGCCAAAAATCAGGCTTTGCAGCACGGCAATCACCACTACCGCCCCCAGCGCCTGGAAGAACGGCCAGTTGAAGTGCTGCCCGATGAGAATGGCGATGGCGTAGCCGCCCGTGCCGAAGAACATGGCGTGCCCGAAGGAAAGGATGCCGGTGTAGCCCAACAAAATATCGTAACTCATGGCGAAGATGCTCAGGATGAGCATCTGGATGAGCATGCCCTGCCAGAATTTGGCGTAACCGCTTTCGGCGCGTTGCAGCAGGCCTTCGAAAAATCCGGCTCCCTCGCTGGCGGCCTGCGGGTTGCCAATCGTCAGTCCGGCAATCAGCGGGAAGAGCGCCAGCAGGGCGAAAACGGCGAGATAAACCCAGCCCTGGGCGCCCCGCCCTGAGAAAATTTTCTGCCACCGCCGAGATAACGAAACCTGCATACCCTTACTCCTTCTTCCCAAAGATTCCCGCCGGTCGCACCAGCAGCACAATCGCCATAATCAGCACGGTTGAGGCGCGGGCAATCGCCGGGCTGCCCTTGATCGTATTGGCCAGAAAGGGCAGGTCGATCCCGGCAGCCACAAAATGGTCGCCATAGGCGCGCGCCAGGCCGAGGATCAGCGTGCCTATCGCCGCGCCCGTATAGCTCCCCATCCCGCCGATCACCACGGCGATAAACGCCTGCAGAATAAAAATCTGCCCCATGCCGGAGAAGACCCCCAGGAAGGGAGCGGCGATCACGCCTCCCAGCGCCGCCAACCCGGAGCCGAGCGCAAACACCAGGGTGAATACCTGGCGCACGTTGATGCCCAACGCCTGCACCATTTCGCTATCCTGCACCCCCGCCCGGATGATCATGCCCAGCCGGGTGCGTTTCAACAGGATACCGACGCCGATAAAAATGGCGATGCCGACAAAAATAATAAACAGGCGGTAAGTGGGGAAAGCCCTGCCCAGCACATCGATGGAGCGGCAGTGTTCGCTAAACCAGGCAATCAACGAATCAGAACGGCAGGCGCCGTTGAACCAGGAAGGGGGCTCCATGGGCGGGTGACTTTCCTCGCCCCACACCGCCTCGATCAGGTCCGTCCCGGCGATCATCAGCCCCAGGGTCAAGACGAGCTGGGTGACCGGGTTGCCGTAGAAGGGCCGGATCAGGACGATTTCAATCCCGGCGCCAGCCAGCATGCCTGCAAGGGTGCCGGCGGTCAGGGCCAGCAGGAATCGCCAATCGACGGAAAGCCCCAGAATGAATTGTTCTCCGGGATCGCGCAGCAGCAGGATGGCAAAGGCGGAAACCAGCAGCCCAAGGGTGATGGCGATCGACTTCCAGAGCGCGGCGCGCCGATTCTCCTGGCGCAGCTCTCTGGGGGCCACGGCAAGCCCGAACGGCAGCCCTGCCAGGAAAAGGAAGGCCACCCGCTGGATCATCAAGCCCAGCGGCTCCTGGGCCAGCGCGGTGGGCACCGCCCCGCCGACGGTGGTAATGCTGAACGCGTTGAGCGTGCGAATGGGGAAACGGCGCAGGCCAAATGCCAGCAGCGCAAAAGCAAGCACCAGCAAAGACCACCACAGGATTTTCCGGCCCCTTTCGGTATTCACCCGCTGCCAGAGAGGGGTTCCCAGATGCCTGGCGATGGCTACCCCGCCCGCCGCCGAGAGAAAAAATGGCAGGGTGTTGAATAACAACCGCGGATTCATCAGCGTCGACAGGCCAACAAAGGCGCCCAGGACGAAAATCACCCCGTGGGCAAAATTCAACACGTCCATCAGGCCAAAAATCAGGGAAAGACCCGAAGCGATCAGAAAAAACAGCGCCGCCAGGGTGATCCCGGAGAGCAGGATGGACATGCCGACCTTGGGCTCCAGCCCCTGGAAAGTGAAAGCAATCATTCCCAGGAGAAAAACCAGGGTAAGCAGGATCGTACGATTGTTGCGCAGAAAACCAGTCATAGGGGACCGCCTCAGGTAGCGCCGAGGTAACGGCGGATGGTATCGCCATCTTTAACCAGGTCTGCCATCTGGCCGCTTTTTACCGAGCGACCGGATTCGATAATGGTGTAGCGGTCGGCGAGCTGGCTGGCCATGATGAAATTCTGCTCGACCAGCAGCACGGTGGTGTAGGCGGAAAGCTGGCGAATCGCTTCGATCATCTGCTCGATGATTACCGGCGCCAGGCCTTCGCTGGGTTCATCGATCAACAACAAGGTGTTTTCGGGCACCAGGGCGCGCGCCACCGCCAGCATTTGCTGCTGCCCGCCGGATAAGTGCCCGCCGGGAAGTTTGATCAGGCGTTTGAGATCGGGGAACAAATTAAAAATGAAATCGCCGCGCAAAGCCAGGTCTCCCTTTTTTCGCTCGGCAATCCGCAGGTTTTCTTCCACCGTCAGATCACGAAAAACCGCCCGGTGCTCGGGGACGTAACCGATGCCTTGCCCGGTGATGCGGAAGGTCGGCTTGCCCTGGATTTCTGCCCCATTAAAGAGGACGGCGCCGGTTTTCGGCGGGGTCAGCCCGATGATCGATTTGAGCGTGGTGGTTTTACCGGCGCCATTACGCCCGAGCAGCACGGTGATACTGCCGCGGGGCACCTCCAGGGAGACGCCCTCCAGGATATGGTATTGCCCGATAAAGGTCTGAATGTCGTGAACCTCGAGGACGTTGTTCATGCCATTCCCTCGGAAAGATCTCCGTACAGGTCGCCCAGATAGGCAGCCTGCACCACCTCGTTCGCGGCGATCTCTGCCGGGGCGCCCTCCGCCAGCACCCGCCCCTGGTGCATGACCGTGATCCAATCCGAAACGTTCATCACCAGGTCCATTTTATGCTCCACCAGCATGATGGTTTTGTCGCCCTGCTGGCGGATCTGCTGGATCACCTCCATCAGGCGGGGGATCTCTTCCCGCGCCATGCCGGCAGTCGGCTCATCCAGCAACATTAATTCCGGGTCTGCCGCCAGCAGGATGCCCAATTCCAGCTTGCGTTTGCCGCCGTGGGGCAACAGGCTGGCCGGCAACCGGGCCTGATCGGCCAATCCCACCTGCTCCAGGATCTCCCGGGCGCGCTCCTGATAATGTGAATAATGTAAATAATGAGACCAGAATTTGAAATTGTCGTGCCCCAGGGATTGGGCTGCCAGGCGAACGTTTTCCTCCACGGTCAGGTTGGGGAAAACGTTGGTAATTTGAAAGGAACGACCGATACCCAGATGGGCGGTACGGTAGGCCGGTATGCCGGTGATATCCAGACCTTTGAAGATCACCCGCCCGCTGGTGGGTTGGAGATTGCCGCTGAGCAGATTGAAAAACGTGGTCTTACCCGCGCCGTTCGGGCCGATAATGGAATGCAGGGTGCGGGGTTTGACCCGCAGGCTTACATCGGCGACGGCCACCAACCCCCCAAAGCTTTTACGCAGGTTGTGGGTTTCCAGGATATAGGAGTTTTCCATGGTGAGTGGTCAACAGATAGCGGAGAGAGGCAGAGTCTGCCTCTCTCCGGCCGGATCGAACCGCTTACGGACAACGATCTGCGTATGCTTCGGGAAGCTGGCAGGGGGGAGAAATCTCGTCGGCGCTGAATTCCTGGATCAACTCGACAAACTTGAAATCCGGATCGGTCACGTTCGTCACGCGCACGAAGTAAAGCGGCTGGAGCGCAACGTGGTCATATGGGCGGATTTTCACCAGCCCCTTGGGACCTTCGAACTCAAAATTGTCTTCGTATGCGGCGATCAAAGCCTCGGCGCCGGCGTCGCCCATGGTCTTTTCCAGGCCTTCAACCAGCATGATCGCAGCCATCATACCACCGGAAGCCCACAGGTCGGGAGGCGTGCCATATTCTTCCAGGTGGCGCTGCACCAGCCAGTCATTGATCGGGTTATTGGGCAGGGTGTAATGGTACACCTGAATACCCACCGAGCCAATGGCATCGGCGTAGCCGGCAGCCAGGGTCTGGTTGTCGCCCACGCCCGTACCGATGATCATCTCATCGAAGACGCCAAGCTGGCTCATTTGCTGGAACAACGGCGCAAATCCGGCGCCCGCCCAGGTGACGATGAGTACATCCGCCCCCGAGTCGAGGATCTGGTTGATGTAGGAGGTGAAATCGGTGGTTTCCAAGGGGGCGAAGACGGTGCCGCAGCCCTCGGCGGTGTCGTTGGTCATGAACTCACCGCCGCCGCCCTTGACGACGGCATAGAACGAGCAGGCCGAGCCAATGCCGAAGGCATTATCCGGAGCGATCTGGACGAAGGTATCGCCCTGCTCCAGAAGACCCTGACCCATAACCAGCGCATCCTGGAAACTGGTGCGGCTGGTGCGGAAGGTGTTGGGGCTGAAGTTGTCGCCCGTGATCTGCGGCGCGGCGGCAGGCTCGACGATGAAGATCACGTTGTTTTCCTCAGCCACGGGGATGACCGCCAGGGCCGCCGGGGAAGAAATGTTGCCGATCAGAACCTCGGCCCCTTCGGCTTCGATCAGCTCACGCGCCTGGGAAACGGCGATCTCCGGATCGCTGCTGTTGTCCTTCTCCACCACGCGGATCGGGCGTCCGGCCACTTCCATGGTGCCGCCCGTGGCGTATTCCAGACCGAGGTAAAAGCCCTGGGTCTGGCTGGGACCGTAGATCGCCAGCGAGCCGGATTTATCGGTCATCAGGCCGACGACCAGCTCCTGACCCGCAAAGGGTAATTCCGGCTCCGGAGTGGGCTCTTCGGCGGGGACGTCGGTGGGCTGTTCAACGACTGCCGCGGTGGGAACATCCGTGGGCTCTTCCGTTGGCGGCGGAGGCGGCTCCGTGGCAGGGGTGGACGTGGCGGCTGGCACACAGGCGCTCAGCACCAGCGCCAGCACCATCAGCAAAGAAAACATAAACATCGGGAAACGAGGGACTTTCATTTTGTTCTCCTCCTTGAACTGGAACAGAGTGGATAAACTGTAGATGGTGAACACACAGCAGGTTCTTTGGAGTACGGGGGCATAAAATCAGTCAATCCCATTTAACGTTTGGGGGTAATTCTCCTTTCAGAAACTGGATGATCACCTGATTTGCGGTGTCAGGCGCTTCGAGGGGATAAAAATGACCGACGTCTGGCAGCCGCGTCACCCGCGCGTGCGGGAGCGCCTGCGCCAGGAGTTCAGCATTTCCGGGAGGCACGACGCGGTCGAACTCGCCAAACAAGATCAGGGTCGGGTTTTTTACCTGCCCGAGTTTGCGCTCGAAACTGTTCTCCTCCTGGGATAAGGCCAGCCCGACCGCCAGTTGAGCCTGGTAAGGGGCGGGCAGGATGGGGTCCTGGATCCGGTAAGCCAGCCAATCCTGAACCAGTTGTGGCTGCCTGGCCTCGAAGCCCGGCGCACAACTGACCAGGATACCGCGCTTGAGACGCTCCAATGGATCGGAGGCGACATCGGTGAGCACCGCCATGGCCTCCGGCGTGGGCGGCAGGGCGCGCGGCCCGCCAAAGTTGGTGGCGGAGAGGATAAGCCTGTCCACCCGCTCCGGAAAATCCAGCACCAGGGACTGGGCGACAAACCCGCCCATGGAATGTCCCAGGACGTGCGCCCGGCGAATTCCCAGGGCTTCCAGCAGCCCGGCGGTATCGG
>JAGUYX010000116.1 GCA_020061145.1 Anaerolineales bacterium
CTATCCGGATGGCATCTGGTTTATTCCGCTGGCTCCGCTCTCGGATTCAGAATCGATCCCGGAAGCAATTGCCAAGGCCATGGATTTTTCTCTACGGAGCGAAAGCGAGGTGCCCCAACAACAATTAGGCGAACACTTGAAACACAAGCGGATACTGCTGGTGCTGGATAATTTCGAGCACCTCGTCAACGATCACAGCCGGGCATTTATCCATTTTTTACTGAGTTACTCGCCTGATTTGCATCTTTTGATCACTTCACGAACCCTGTTGAACATGCAAGGTGAATTTGTGCTCAGCCTGGAAGGTCTCAGCCTGCCGCCTGCACACCTGGCAATGGGTGGGCAACTGAAACCCGAAGAGCTGACAGTCTACAGCGCAGTGCAGCTCTTCGAACAATCTGCCCTGCGCATCCAGCCTCTATTCCAGATCAATACCCAGAATATTGGCGCCGTGCTGCAGATTTGCAGCCTCGTCCAGGGCATGCCGCTGGGGATCGAGCTTGCCGCGACCTGGTTGGAGATGTTGTCTCCACAGGAAATTGCAAAAGAAATTCAACGCTGCCTGGACTTTCTGGATAACGACCACAGTGACCTGCCGCCCCGCCAGCGCAGCCTGCGAGCGGTATTTGATAGCTCGTGGTCGCTGCTGGATGAAATTGAACAACGCGCCATCTCCAACCTGGCGGTCTTCACCGGTAGTTTCAGCCGTGAAGCAGCCCAGATCGTCTCCGGGGCATCTTTAAGAACCCTGTTGAACCTGGTGCATAAGTCCTGGTTACAACGCAATGAGGCCGGGCGGTTTTCAATCCATGAATTGCTGCGCCAGTATGCGCATGAAAAACTGGAGATGGATCAACCTGCTTTTCGGCAGGCGCGTATTCGCCACGCCACGTATTATGCCGATTTTCTCATCGGTCAAAACGTGGCCATGCAGGGTGATGGGCAAAAAGGAGCTTTCGACACAATACGGGACGAGTTCGACAATATCCGCACCGCCTGGAGCTGGCTGATCGAGCAAAACCAGTATGAGTTGCTGGTTTTTTGGGTACTCCCGGCAATTTTCCGCTATTGCGAATCGCGCCTGCGCACCCTGGATTTGCTTCCCCTGATCCAGAAAGCCAGGCAGGCAGTGGAGCTTACTCACGATGAACAAACAGACCGGTCCCTCCTGCCCATCCTGCTGACCGCCGAAGGCGCATTTTTCACCAACGGCTACCCGGTGCGTTATGAAGCCTTCGGAGCGTATATCCCCGCTCGCCGCGACCTGATCGAACGTGCCTGGAAGCTATACAATACCCGGAATGGCGCTTCAGGCAACCAGCTCGAATTCTGGTCGATCCTGCTCGCCTATTTATACGGCAGGATCATCGACCGAGCTGCGGGGTTGGAGACCCTGGAAAAGTTAATTCCGGAATACCGCAAATCGGGGTCTCGCTGGTCAACTGCCCTGGCCCTGGAAATGCTCAGCCAGTTGCACAGCCTGAATTCAGCCAGTATGGCTGAGATGGAGGAGATTAACCAGTACCTGACTGAAGCAATGGAAATCTTTGTGGAACTGGGGGATGAGCGTGAAACCGGGCATACTTTGCGTTCGTTAGGCAAGCTGCAACGTTTCCAGGGGCATCCGGAGCAGGCAGTGGATTGCTGGCTCAACGCTCAACGGAAGCTGGAAGCGGTGGGAGAATGGACGATCGCCACCGACATTCACTGGCAAATCGGCGACCTGTACCTGGAGCACGGGCAATTCGAAAAAGCCTTCCACCACTATCGTGTCATGAGCACCACCTATGCCGAGAAAGGCTATTACTGGGTGGCAGGCCAGCACCTGTCCAAGGAGAGTTATGAAGCCCTGCGGTATGGGGACCTGGAAAGGGCCTGGGAGACGCGCCAGCTGAGCCTGCAATATTGCCGGCAAACCGGGGATAAATTTGGCGAAGCCTGGAGCACGTGGGAATTAGGGGAATACTACCGTGTCACGGGGGATATCCGCAGCGCCCGGCAAGAATACGACCACGCCATGCACCTGTTCAAGCAGGTACAGGATGAAAATGGAGAGACATTTTTTCATCGTGGGCATGGCGATACCTGCCTGCAAACCGGGGAATATCAGGAAGCCATCCGCCAGTTTTCCCTCAGCCGGGATTATGCCAGGCGGAACAACCATACCTGGGCGCTGGCTTATGCCCATGGAGGGTTGGGCAGGGCATATCTCCAACTTGGCGACCTGGAAAGCGCCAGGGCTGAACTCCGCCCGGCGCTGGATCTGGCCCAACACACCCGGCATAAAGGCCTGATCCGGCATATTCTGACCAGTGTGGCGCACCTGCTTGCCAGGAATGAGGAACTTGAACGAGCGGTGGAATGTGCGTCCCAATTGCGAGCGCATTACGCCACCTGGATGGAAGATAAACAGGATTTACAACGTCTGCTGGACAACCTGGCAGGCGAATTGCCGGCCGAAAGGTTCCAGGCGGCTGTCCAGGCGAGCGCTTCCTTAACCATTGAAGAATATGCGCTGCTGTGAGGTCATGCATGACCGGGATAATAAAGCCGGGTAAGCTTTCTGCTTCACCCGGCTTTTTGTTGGAATTCTCAGCAGGTGCATGGATTGGTTTTTCATGGCGAACTGCTTCCTTCCGACAACCTCTATTCCGATAATACGAAGCACCTGTCCGGAAAACATCCCACGCGGCATACCCCTTCAGCAAAACCGAAATAAAACGAAACAGGCATGTTCCCTGCACCCATATGAATGGGTCAAATGGAGGATTTCCAATTTTGGAGTTTCTTCGTTATAATCACCCTAAATCTGATTAATCGGAGTCGATTTATCTAATGCGACCGGTGCAGGCAGCCATCATACGTCTGGTCATCCTCATGCTGCTATTGAGTATTCTGGTCGCCGCACAGGCTTCCCCTACCGGAGCCAGCGGTGAACTATTCAGCACCCCTCCTCCCCAGGATAACCGGACCCCAGCCAGCTCTGACAGTACCTCCGAACCGATTATTCAATTTATCCCCCTGATCCAATATGCGCCGCCGGCGCCATTTTTATTAACTACTGCCTATACAGCCAACACAGAAAATATCCCCTTTGTCGCCTTTTTTCCATCGAGCCCGGTGAGCTTTTTGGTGCAGGGTATCAACCAGCGCAATAACCCCATCCCGGTCACCATCCGCTGGATATACACCGGCCCGTGTAACACCAACGTCGAGATTCAGGAAACGGTGACCGCCCCGGTTGGCGCCTGGTATTATGCCATCCAGAGCACCACCCCCAACCCTGACTGCACGGGGATTTACAACGCATCGGTAGAGGTAACATACACTTCCACCTACCAGAC
>JAGUYX010000283.1 GCA_020061145.1 Anaerolineales bacterium
TCCAGACTATCACTGACATTCATATTGCCATTCCAGAAGCCAAAGCTGGCGCTGGCAGGGTCAAAGGTCAAAGGCGTCATATGCGCATCTGGAAGCTCAATCCGCCCGCCTCCCCGGGCGAGAATACCCGCATCGCCAGTGCCTGTCGATCTGAAGACCGGGCGCCTGGCGGTGTTCACCAGAGCGGATTTTATATCCGCTGGCGACCAATCCGGATGCAACTGGCGTAGCAAAGCCGCGCTACCCGCCACATGCGGCGTAGCCATGCTGGTTCCCTGGAAGAAGGCGAATTCTCCATTGAACACACTGGAAACGATATTCACGCCTGGAGCGGTCACGTCTGGCTTGATCAAATACGTAAAGGGTGTGGGCCCGCGTGACGAAAAGCCGGCGATGATATCGGCATTTCCAGTGATGAATTCCTGAGGCGAAGTACCGTCTACACTCATCGTATCCGTACCGGCTGCCGCGACCAGTGTGGCGCGATCAGCGAGTGAGACCATAACTGCCGGGATAGTCGGGAAAGGGGAAGTCCCATCATGCCCCATGGCTACCGGATCACCGGCAGTATTGTTGATCACCAGCACACCGATGGCGCCTGCATTCTGGGCATTGCGAATCTTGGTTGTGAAAGTACAGACACCCCGGTCGATCAGGGCAATCATGCCGGAAACACCCGAGATTGCCGTACAGCCATTATTTGGCGAAGCCAGGGCAAAACCAGCACCTACCACCGGTGGATCGTAGGGATTGAAGTCGCCAATCGCAGCGCCGATGGTCGGCCCGCTGCTCAGGCTGACTGGAATTCCGATAAAGTGAGGGTTTGTGCTGGCGCCGGCCGTCAGGGCGCCAGATGCACTCCCGGGCGATTCTACAGTCGAGTCACCTGGACCGGAGTTCCCGGCAGCCACCGCCACGACCAGGCCTGCATCAACGGTTGCGTTCACCGCTTCCGCCAGGAAGTCGTGGGGACCCTGCACACCGCCTCCCAGGCTCATATTAACCACATCCATACCGTCCGCGACCGTGTCTTCCAGGGCGGCCGCGATATCATGGCTGAAGGCTGAGCCGCCAAATGCCACAAATCCGGCGCCAAAACCGGGAAAGACGTTATAGTCGCCCAGCAGAGCACGCGGGGCAACGCCACTCATGTCATTTATAACGACAGACGTCCCTGCCACGGTACCACTGGTGCCGTGATTTCCGGCTACGGTACCGGCAACATGGGTACCATGATCAGAGACCATCAATTGCAGCGGAGCAGCCGCGCCCGGCGCTATTCCCGAGGCATATACCCGGCAGACGGTGACCTTGTTGTTGGTGTTGGCGCCGCCTGGTTTCGTTAAGGGAGCACAGGCATCGGTTTGCGTGGTACCCGGGTAACTGGCGTCATCGAAAAATGGGTTGGTGATATCAATGCCCGTATCGATGATCCCGACCTTGATACCTTCTCCGGCATTTCCTATGCCCAATTCAGCCCACAATTCTGGAGCGCCGATCAAACCGGTGCTCACATTCATGGTTGGCTGATACAACCAGCTAAATTCGGCTTGCCGCACACCGGGGCCTTGCGAAACGACCGATGGACGGGTGCCATTCAGACGGATGGCGACTCCGTTCAGCACGTAGAAAAACTCGTGCACAATCTCCGCACGCCGGGCATTACGCGCCAGCCAGCTGCGGTAATTGGCATGCTCATTATCCAGATGGCGAAGATATGCCTGCGCAGCCGGGCTCTCCGGATCGAACTTACCCCGTAACGGCTTGGTTCGTTCCAAACCAGGAATGCCGCCTTCGTAACTGGCGGCTGGCGGCGCCTGGAAAGTAACGATCATATATTCTGTTTGGGGTGGAGTAAAGGGAGCTTCGGTAAAATCTCGCCTGGGCGGGATGCCCTGAGCATAAGCGCTGCCGGCGAGAATTGCCAGAAAAGCGATCACGGTGATCAGTAAGCCAAATCTACGGTGTCTCATTGGAATACCTCCTTACGTTTCCATTTGAGAGGGTGGGTTATGGCAGCTTGCCACAACAAGACAACCAGTATATGGATTCACATCCGTTCGCTGCTCGCACACTACAGTTAGCAAATCAATAGACAACCCAGAATCTGGATTCCTTAACCAAACGATATAGACTGCTTTATCGGACCGACATGGAAGTAAATTGGTTTGCGCTCATCACCTCCTTCCAACCTGGCAGGATCAAAGACCCATGCCACAGAACAATAAGGGATGAACTGCTGCGGATCCCCCTTGAAAAAATTGAGTGATCATTTTTCGTGATGATCCTTTGAGCGATCACAGGCAACCCCAACATGGCCAGACGGGTTTTTCATTATATACTTTATTTATCTCAATTGTCTTAAATTCGCATTAAAAGCACCTTGCAGTTTCTATTGTCACGGGAAAAAAGCGGTGCTATACTTTCAGTCACGGAATATAAAGCATCAAACCGTTTTCATCAACAGGACTATGTTTACACTGGTAACCGAGACTCAAAATACAGCTGCATCCGAGGATGGCGACCCGCATCAGCGTGGCTGTCATTATCTTCGCACACTAATAATCGCAAAGTTGCAGCACCATACGGAGAGCAAAACCTGAGGGAAGTTTCCACCGCGGATAGGCGCTTCCCGGCAGCTTGCTGTCCGGGAAGTTTTATTTTAATTACCTCTGAGAAAGGAGAACAATAATGAGACGCAAGAAAAAACCGGGCAACGAAGACCCTGGGAGTTCTTCGCGACTGCCCCCCTGACCTGATCATAAAAAATTAGGAGGCTGACCATGATCACCATTTTGAAAACACAGCCAGAAGGCTGGATTACCCTCACCGAACCGACTTTAGGCAGCTGGATCAACGTGATAGATCCTACCCCGGCAGAACTGGAAGAATTAAGATCATTAGGGATCCCCGAAGACTTTATTACCTACCCGCTCGATGTGGATGAACGCTCCCGCACCGAACGTGAAAATGGGGAAGTATTGATCGTGTTGCGGGTACCCTATTACCAGGGCGAAACAGCCGATATTCCCTATAACACCATCCCTCTGGGTATCATCCTGACCCCGACATTTATCGTTACCATCTGTAAACGCCCGGTAGAAATTCTGGAGAGTTTTTTCAACGGGCGTGTACGGGATCTCTCAACCTCCAAATTTATCCGTTTTTTGCTGCATATCTTGCTAAAAACCGCCGAACGTTACCTGGCGAACGTGCGTGAAATCAATAAAAGAGTGGATATCGTTGAAGATCGCCTGCAGATGTCCACGCGCAATAAAGAACTGATGGAATTGCTTAAATACCAGAAAAGTCTGACCATTTTCGCTACGGCGCTTAAATCCAACGAATTGATGATGGAACGCCTGCAGCGCAGTCGACTATTTACGCTATACCCTGAAGATGAGGACCTGCTGGAAGATGTCCTCACCGAAAATCAGCAGGCAATTGAAATGACCAATATCGCGGCCAACATTCTCAGCGCCATGATGGATGCTTTTGCTTCCATCATCTCTAATAATTTGAATGTGGTGATGAAACTGCTGGCCTCGATTACGATTGTTGTCAGCCTGCCGACCATGGTTTCAAGTTTCTACGGCATGAACATTGACCTGCCCTTCCAGCAAAACGACCAGGCATTTCTTATCGTCCTGGGCACCACGCTGCTAATCACTCTGATTGCAGTGTGGGTTTTCGTCAAACGCGATCTGTTCTAGCCTGCGTTTATTACCCATTCCGCCACTGCCAGCACCCCATTCCCTACCTGAGACATCCGTGGAATGGGGTGTTATGACTGAACTCCGGATTTTTTAGAAGTGGTCATTATGCTAAAATACGAATCAAGAAACGGTATCCATCCACTGTTGTACGGGGCAAGCCAACGGATTCCCTCCCTGCCTGTTTTTGAAGACCCACAGGGCAGTGAATTCGCGGTTTCACCAGCAATGGAGAAAAAGAAATGCCTGCAATACGCTCAGGGGTAGGGGAACGCCCGCTCAAAATTGTTCTGGTGGAAGACGACCCTTCGATGGTCTCGCTGGTGAGTTTGGGTTTGAAATATGAAGGCTACGAAGTTCTGACCGCCGCCAATGGGCTGGAAGGCTTGCGCATGGCGGAAGAAAATGCCCCCGATCTGTTAATCCTGGATTGGATGCTGCCCGGGTTGGACGGATTGGGGATCTGTCGCCGAGTCCGCTCTCGAAGCGAAATTCCAATCATCATCATCACCGCCCGAGATGCGGTCAACGATCGGGTGCAAGGTCTGGATGCCGGCGCAGACGATTACCTGGTGAAGCCCTTCCATATCGACGAATTGCTGGCGCGCGTGCGCGCCCGGTTACGGCGCAAACAACCGGAGAACAGCACTTTGGCTTTTCGCGACCTCAGCCTGGATCCAGAAACGCATGAAGTTCACCGCGGCGAGCACCCATTACGGCTGACCGCTACGGAATTCAAGCTGTTAGAACATTTTCTACGCCATCCCCGCCAGGTATTATCCAAAGAGTCCATCCTGGAAGAAGTGTGGGGATACACGTTTGGCGGGGATGCCAATATTGTCGAACAATATGTCCGATCATTAAGGCAAAAAATGGGGGAGCCTGCACTCATCCACACGGTGCGCGGAGTTGGTTACGTGCTGCGTGAGGCTGAGGAATGAAAGGGTATTTTTCCTACCGCACCTTAATTATCAGCCTTTACCTGGGAAGCCTGATCCCCTTGCTGGTAGTGATGGGGTTGCTGGTATATGGCATCCAGCAAGCTTTCATGGTGAACAACACCCGCACACGGCTGGAAGAGTACGTGCGCGCCACGGTAAGCTCCACCACCATCACCGGGGATTCGTTGACACGGCTGGCGATAAATTTGGGGGAATCGTTACGCGTATTGGGGGCGGACGTGTTTCTTAAAGATGCTAATGGAAATCCGGTGCCGCCATCTCTGGGTACCGGGCCGTGGTTGGACGACGAACAACATCGATTGGCGCTGGCAAACGGCACGGGCAGCTTTCAGCGGATTCGCACCGGCGATATCGACCGGCTGGTTTTCCTCTCCCCCATTTTCGACGCCCAGGGACAGCCAATGGGCACAGTTGAAGCAAGCCTGAATTTACAGTTTATCAGCACCGAACTGGGCGCCTTGCAACGCTGGCTGGTGATCGTGGTTGGCGGGGCTACTATCCTGGCTGTGATGTTATCCATGGTGATAGCCGAATTTGCCCGTCGACCTCTGGGAGGTCTGGTCACGGCTGCAGCCCGAGTAACCCAGGGAGATATGGATTCCCGCGCCCCGTTACCGCAGGTCACCGAGGTTCGCCAGCTGGCAGCTACATTTAACACCATGCTTGACCGCATCCAGGCTTCGATGGAAACCCAACAGCAAACCACTGAGGAGATGAGGCGTTTCGCTGCCGATGCGTCCCACGAACTACGCTCCCCACTGGCGGTGTTCCATAACGGGGTGGACATGCTGGAAAAAGCGTTAAAACGGCAGGACCCTGAGCAGGTCAGCCATGTTTTAAGCCTGTTACGCAACGAAACCGAAAGCATGACGCGCCTGGTCAATGACCTGCTTCTGCTGGCGCGTATGGAAAGCGCTTCTGAAGGGATCGGGCGCGAATTGACTCTAACCGCCGTGGAACCTCTGCCATTGCTGGAAGAAGTGTACGAACGCGCCCTGGTCATCTGCCAGGGGCAAAAGCTGCAATTGATATGGCCGGATAAGGATATCCGCACCATCTATGGCGATCGAGAACTATTACGCCGGGCATTAAATAACCTGGTGGAAAATGCCATCCGCCACACTCCACCCGAGAAGAAAATCTGGCTAAAAGTGCATACAGAAGACACTACCTGCGTTTTCACCATTCAGGATGAAGGCAAAGGTATTTCCAGGGACGAATTGCCGCGCATCTTTGAACGTTTTTACCGTGGGGATGCCGCCCGTGACCGGCAACAACCCAGCACAGGCCTGGGGCTTTCCATCGTGCGGGCAATCGTTCTGGCCCACCAGGGGGAAATTCAGGTAGATAGCGAACTCGGGGTCGGGACTACCTTTAGAATTCGCTTCCCGGTGCGCAGAGTTCAGGTTGATGGTGTTCAGGAAACCCAACGGGAAACAGGTAATTCTCTCCGATAATTCAGCAAATATTCAGGTGTTATTCAGGTAAGTTACAGCCTGGGACATTAGGATAGGTGCAGCGAAAATGGAATTATTTCCAGTACCTATTCTTAGAGCAAGGAGTTTACAGAGGGATATGAAACGTTTTATTTTACTGGTCGTAACTGCCGCCTTTATCAGCTCATTATTGTTGATGGTCGGCACATCGATTCTGGACCGCGTTAACGCGGTCAGTGCGGCGAACAGTGTTCAGGCGCTGTTGGTCGCCAATTCAAAATTGACCGATCGATCAACCGCCAGCGCCGATCTTGCAGAGATAGCAGCGGCTCCATTACAACCGACGCTCCCTCTCCTGGACTCGCCGGCGGTCACCAGTGTGTCCGACCTGCTGGCAAACACGGCCGGGTTTGAAGGTCAGTTTGTTACCCTGTCGGGTAAAGTAACTGAAGCCCAGGAGGGACTGTTTTTTCTGAACGATGGCTCCGGGCAGATTCTGGTTTCGCTGGCAAATTTATCGGTACAGGTACAGAGTGGTGAAAAAATTACCGTCAGCGGGCAGATTTATCTCAGCCAAAATTCATTGGAGCTCAGCGCCTGCAGGATGGTAAGCGGGCAGGGAACGGTCATCCAGTTACGCAGCTGCGACCCTATGGTAGATCAAACAATAGAAACAACCAGCACCCTGGGGGCGTCGGCGATGACTGTCGCCCAATTGATCAACGATCCGCAAACTCATTACGATCAATTTTTCACCATCAATGGCCTGGTGACCCTGCTGGACGATAATGAATTTCTGCTCAACGACGGTACCGGGCAGATCCTGGTGGATCTCGATCACGATCTGCTGCGCATTTTGTCTCTGTCAAATAGTCAGGAAATCACCGTAACGGGCAAATTCGAGGAAGATAACGCCTACCTGGATCTGGATGCCTGCGAAATTATCACGGATAGCGGCCTGGTAGTTTCCATGAGTTGCACCGGAAACGATGATCATCGGGA
>JAGUYX010000277.1 GCA_020061145.1 Anaerolineales bacterium
ACAACAGTATTCTGTGCATTGATCTGGGCAATTTCCGTCTGGCGGGCAGCAGTGGTTTGCCTGCCCTGAGTAATCAGATAGGCAATCAGGCAGACCAGAGTCAGGACGATCGCTGCCACACCAACCAGCAGAATGACCAGAAAGGTACGGTTGTTCGATTCTTCTGGGGGCGGCGCCTCTTCTTGGGGCATCTCGTCATCTAATTCGAAATCCGCATCATCAGTAAATGCCATGGTTATTTCTCCTCACTCTGGTTCAAAGACCTGATGAGATGTCCAGTTTGTATTCATGCGTGGACATCACTTATTTGTACTCCAAAACCACCAGATTCGCCATTGGGACAGCCGCCAGTTCGCCGCTATCCAGCTTGACCTGCGCGGCAGGGTACCTCAAGCCAGCCTGAAAGCTAACCGGCTCAGGGGAAAGCGATTGAATCACCCCTGTCTGAGCAGAATAAGGCGACCAGACGATTTTCACCCGGTTTTGCGGCGCCAGTTGGCGCGGAGCCGGCGGTGGTTGAGGTTTTCCCGTTACCGGCAGGGGAATAAGCACCTCGGGCACGATCCCCTGGTGTGCCTGAAAATGGCTGGCGGTCAGGGAAACTTCACGCCCGGCATTAGTCGCTAACAAACGAAAAGCCGGCAAATTCATCGGCAGCTTTCCAAACCCCTCCGTCAAAAGGATCGGATAAGGCATGGATAAGGCGGTTTTGATCAGTCGGGAGGGCATGCTGGCCAGAATCAACCCACGGATGGGGATTTCCGCCAGAGAAGTCAGCGTCTCCGCCTCTGCCAGGTGCCCGCCAACCAGTATGCCTCCACGCAGGCTGACATCGATGCGGTCCAATTTCAAAATAGTATTTTGCGCCTGTGCAGCAATTTGCATCACGCCAAATTCAGCCTTGCCGTTGCCCCATACTCCCTGAATCAGGGCTCCGGAGAGCTCCAGGATTACGCCGCGCTCCGGTATTACCTCGCTGACCGTGCCGGCATAGGCGGCCTTTAATTCCAGCGATGCCTCAGATTGCTGTACCAGCACTTTGCCATTACGTACGCTGACAATCTTGCCATCCACCGGTGTGCGCATGGTGCGGCTGAAAAACATCCCCGGTCTGGCGGCGATCAGGTCTCCGGCTGAAATATGATCCCCAGGGGCGCGATCGATCAATTGATCCGCTTTAAGCGGCGGGACGCCCAAACCACGCGCCACATCCAGGATGAGATGACCGGAGGGCAGGCTGGCTTCGGCGATCACATCGTTCGGCATCACCTTTTGCCCCTGACGTACCAGAATCCGGCCCGGTAGCGGTAGCTGGCGCCGGCGGAAGATGGTTGTCAGCGGGAGCACGTAGGAAGTGCGGGCGATTATGGTCATATACAATCCACGCGATGCAAGATCAATACCAGCCTTTCAACCGCCCAGGTTCCACAGCCACTTGCGAAACAACTCCTGCCGCCGGGCTGTATCTTCACTGAGCTGCAAAGGTCGTCCACGGGCATCGATAACCACACCCAACACGCCGCCAACCACACGTTTCAAACTTCCGCCTTTACCGGGGCCCATGCCTATATCCGCCCGGTGAAAGGGACTCAGATGCAGGCTGGCAACCTGACCCTGCGCCAGGGGTAAAACCTCCAGGCTGCCCTGTTTGACGTCCAATTTGATCTCTTCATCGGAATCTTTTAAGGTCATTTGGACACGCAATATCGGCGTACCGGGGCGTGCATTCCCCACCGGGCAGATAACCGTCCCCAAATTGGTGAAGGTGCCCGAATCGAGCACCTGGACCGTCAGCGCGGGGTTTAACGACGCCGCGGCCCCTAATATCGGGCTGAGATTGTTACGATCCAGAATGAGGGTGGTGATGCCCACCGGCTGAAGGGCGTCAAGCAACATCAGCATGCTCTGCCCGCTGGTCGGTGCGTGAGTCAGCGCCCTCCCTGCTGCAATAATCGGCTCTACGGGGGGCAGTAAACGCGCCGCGCGTTGACCTCGCCCGTTCACCACACCCTGGCTCAGTCGATCCCAGGAAAGCTGCATCAAATAGCGAGCCAGCGCCTGTTCAACCGCCAGGTCCTCGGCGGTGGTGGGTACTGCGCCTGGATGGAGCGTTTTCGATACGATATAGTCCTGAACATAATCTTCAGGGATGGGCAGAGGCAGCCATTTCAATACCTGTTGCAGATGAACATTATCTCTGGCTATGGCGGTGAATTTTCCCAATCCATAATCGGGATACACTCCCAGGCTGGTTTTCCCTCCGGTAGCCAGTACCATGGTCGTGGCATTCACTCCCAGATCCACACCAAGCACGCCTTTGGTCGCATCCTCCAGGCTCAAAAAACGTATCACTCGACCAAACCCGGTTGGGCGAGGCACCACATTGCTCGAGGCCCATAAATCCAACTCCTGTAAGCCGGGTAATTTTTGGATAGCCAGTTCCCGATACAGCCGCGCCAGATGCACGTGAGCCGGTTCCAATTGCTCCACTTCCAGCGCGGGGCGAATATTGGGAGTAATGTTAACCTGCGTGCGACCGGTGAAAATCGCTTCCACCCGCTCCCCAAGGGATCGGTTCCCGGCATATAATAGGCGAGGCCGCGCATCCTGGGGCAACAATTGGCAGGCCAGCAGGACCGGCTCCAGCAACTGGGTGATGGATTGCCCGGCACCGCCTTCTGTACCCCCGGCGACCAGTACCAGATCCGGGCGCAGGTGAAGAAGCGCATCCAGGCGCTCTTCTGTTTTCCGGCGATCATTGAGGCTGAAAGTATCCAGAACCACGCTGCTGGTGGTTTCCGCCAACCGCCTGGCGCTTTCCAATGAAACGTCTTCGAGCAGCCCGGCGATGACAACTTTAAGCGGCGAGCCGGCCGAGACAACTACAACCAGGGCGTCTACACCGCTGCCGTCACTGCCAGTGGGGATTAATAACTGATTATCACGGCCGATCAGCGTTCGCCCGGAAATCCGGCTTAAATCTTCGATCGCCAGTCGTGCGCCGGTGCTGACGTTTTGTAAAACAGTTCCCAGGGTCGTTTGGGCATTCCCCGCAGCCACAAAACGATAACTGTTACCGACAATATCGAACAATAAGGCGCGGGTATACGTTTCACTGATATCCAGCGCGAGGTATGAGTCCATTGCCTGTGTGGTCGAGGTCATGTATATTCGTCGTCAAAAAGGCAGAAAGTTTTGTAAGAATGCCCAGAGTGAAGTTATTCGCTCGGTAAAAGCCGCTAATGCTGCCGTGTACACCCCGGCAAACAACACTCCAAAAGCGATGGCGATAAAGAACTTACCGGCAGCGCTGATTCCGGTCGAAAGCTGCTGAACCACGCCGTCCTGCTGATCATTCTTGCGCACTCCAAACTGAAAGTATGCCAGCGTAGCCAGCGTCCCGACCAGCATAATCAGGCCGTTTCCTAAATTAAAGGCATTGATTGCGGCCTCCATCTGCGAAAACAGGGTGCCGATCACCGCCCCGCCAATGGCCACCGCTGCGCCAATTCCCACCAGGGTCGCCATCGAGGCACGTCCCAACCAGGCTGTGCGGGGAGAAATTTTGAAAAATAACAGCAAACCCAGGATAAGCGGCACCAGCAGGATGCCGCGCTCTCCCCACGAACCGAATATCAGGGGCAAGAACAGGCGAGGCAGAAGCACATTGTAAATTACAACGATGGCGACATAGCCAGCAGCCACGCCAATAAACAGATGGATCGCCAGCCTGAAAAAGGGGTTGTCGCCCAGCAGATAACTGAATACCACGATGGTCAGCAGGAAACCCAATGCAGTTCCGATCAGCTCTGGCAAATTCATGGGTTATTCACCGCCCAAAGAGGAGGATTGAGAACGATCGGGCAATACCAGATTAACCAGACCGCCCAAAACGATTACCACGGCGGATACCATCACCAATAAGCTGAAGACGTCCCACTGCCTGCCGGCCTGTCCGGGTACCCCGGTCAACCGCTCATAGGCCGCTCCGCCAGCCTGGCCGGCCACCAACCCATCTACCATGCCCCCGTAATAGGGGCGGATGAGTGGCTCAACCTGGGCGCTGCTGCCAAAAATCAGGCCGGTATCGACCAGCGTTGGCCCCACCTGTTCAATCCAACCGCGGGCAGCCTCATGGCGATCGGTGATCACCAGGATGGCCGCATAATCATTCAGAGTTTCGATGCCAAGCAAAGGAGTCTGGCGCGGATCCCAGGCGGAATAACCGCTATACGTCTGAGGCAAGATCAACTGCAGGGGAAAGCTCACCAGGGTTTGCAATCCCGCCGGGCCACCCGGAATGTAACCCAGGTGGATAAATTGCCCGGCGCGTTGATAATTGTGGCGAGTCAGCATTTCGGCCAGCAGGTTTTCAGTTTGCAATGGACCGGTAGGCGTGGTGGAAACAAAGGTGAGTGAAGCGCCACGAATCATCAAATGATCCAACAACACCTGGGCAATGACGTCCATTTCGCCAGATAAGCCAGGTTCGTAATCGATGGCAATCAGCACCGGGGCGCCAGAGGGAAGCCGGTTAATCGCGGCGTAGGTTGCCTGAGTCTCCAGCCCCGGTAAAGGTCTATCTGCCAGGGAGGTGCCACTCCAAAGGGCATAGAGCGCAGCCAGGAACAGAATCAGGGTGATAAACCAGCGGAACAAACGTGGATAGGGAAGCGGTAGGGGTATGCTGACAGGTGTTGCCTGCTCCTCGGTATTCAGCATTTCCTCAAGCATACGGATGTGCTTCTGCTGGCTCTCACTAATTTCCAAACCACTCGGCCGGGCGTCCGGTTTGCTGATCTGAAAAATCTGGGATTCGGCAGGTAGCACATCCTGCAACCCCGCCAGTGGCCCACTGGTTTCAATCTCCACGCGGGAAGGGCGACTCGGGGTTGGTGGAGTGACAATCGCGTCCACCGGGCGCATGGCTGCCAGCCATTCGGGCAATTCCGCCCGCGGGAGGTCTTCTTCCCCACCCTCCTCGGTTTCGAAACCTCGCCGCTGTTCTTCTGCCTGAAGGGCCGCGTCCTGACTCACCTCAGCCAGCCATTCCGGCTCTTCGGTCAGGTTTATGCCTTCCAATTCCTCATCCGGGAAACTCTCTAAGTCAAAGGCCGATGACAATGCCTCCGCTTCCGGAGCTTCTTCCAGGAAAGATTCGCCAGGTTTTCCTTCCACTTCCGAAGCCAGTTCCGATAACCAGGCTGCGGTTTCCTGAGAAGGTGCAGGCAACTCTGTTTCTTCCAGGCTGCCAGGCTGAGAATCTCCAGGCTCGGCCTCTTCTTCGGGGATGAAATATTCGTCATCCACGACAGCGCCAACATCATCGGTGGTTTCCCCGGCTTTTTCCTCGCCAGATTCTTCAAGAAGCAGTTCCTCTTGCGAAGGTTCTAAATCTTCGAATTGTTCTTCCGGAAACTGCTCAACCGGCGGCCCCTTGACCTCATCTACCTCCAGGGGTGCTGCCTGCATCCAATCTGGCAGTTCTGCTTTGGGTGATTCTGCAGCCAGATCGGTTTCTGGTTCTTCTTCCAGCAACCAGGGGGGTAATTCATATTCCACGGTGGGTTCTTCTGCCCCCACAGGCTTTTCAGCAGGTGAAACTGATTCTCCGGCGCCGACTCCTTCTTCATCGAACTCTGCCAACCAATCCGGCAATTCGATTTCGGTGTCTTGCTCAGGCTCTTCCGGTTCGGCTTCTTCATCCAGCAGCCAGGCAGGGAGTTCGAAGTCACCTTCCGGGCTGGTTTCTTCCGATTCGAGCTCTGCTGATGGCAATTTAGCCTCGGGAAATTCAGCCATCCAACCTGAGTATTCTTCCGGATCGGCTGGAGTGGCAGTGGAGCCAACCTCGCCGGCCTCAACCCCATCTTCTGCCGCAAAGTCCTTCAGGAAATCAGGCTCGCTTTCTTCCTCCTCTGCAGGAAGTTCTTCAGCCCCGGTCAGCCAATCTGGGAGACTTTCGGCAGACTCGGCTTCGGGTTCAGCGGCTTCCTGACTGCGGTATTCACGCAGCCAATCCGGTAATTCCACTTCAGGCTGTCCGGGAGTGGTGGTTTGCTCCTCATCCAGGCTGGCAAGCCAGGCCGATAAATCAACCTCTTCTTGCGCCTCCGCTGCCGCAGGCTCAACTTCACTATCAGATTGCTCAGCGGGAGGGGATGGCGTTTCAGCTTCCTCGCCATCGATGGATGCCAGCCAGTCGAGTAAATCCCGCTGGTCATCCAACGGCTCCTCGCCATCGTCTTCCCATTCTCCTTCGTCACCCCCGGATAAATCTCCCTTCGAACGCAAATCACCCAGCCAGTCCTGTTCGTCAGGTTGATTGGCTCCGGAGGGCGCATCTCCCAGAGGGGCAGTGAGAGGTTTCAGGCGCGCTTCACAATACTGGCAGACATCATTCTCTGCCGGGTTTAGCCGTCCGCACATCGGGCAACGCACTTCCCGCGGTTTATCCACCATAGGGACGATCCACTCCACTCAGGACACGTAACCCGGAAGCCAGCGTTCCCAAACCAATCCCCAGAAGTAAGCCGCGCGTTCCTGCTACCGCCCACACATTGCTCAACCAGGGTTTCACCGTATCAGTGATGTAGGGTATGTCCAGGCCGGTGCCCAACAGTACCACCATAAACACTCCCAGAAATACTGCCTGGTAAACAGTCATCCGGCGACGAAACATTCGGATTGCCATATAGGTCAGGATAACAACCAGCAGGGCCATTAAACTGCGCTCAACCGGCAACTGAATGTGGCGAAAGACATATTGGGTCAGCGAGCGATTTGGATCCTCCAGCCAACCCCAAAAATAATCGATTGTACCCAGCAAAAAGGTGGCAATCATCGTAATCACAACCACGCCGCTGCCCAACCGATTTTCACCCGCGGTGCGAAACCGCGTCCAGTGTACGGCAGCCAGGTTGATTAACCCCACCAGCATGGCGACTGCCGCCAGGACGACGCCTACTTGCAAGAAATAGTCACCCAGGCTGGCCAGCGTACCGCCAACCACTGGAGCCGAGGAGGGGATAAAATATCCCAGGGTCACGACGAAACCAACAGCGATGGCAAGCACGGCAGACCAGGGAAAACGGAAATTCTGTTTCACGGGGCCCCCGAGATTAAAGCTAACAATAATTGCTCCAGGTTTAATAATTTCAGCAAAGCGCCCCCAAGCAACAAAATAATCACTACCCAGCGGAATATATCCTGCACCTGAAGGCTGGATTGGTGCAATAAGCCCGCCTGCAAATAAGCTCCGCCGGCGAATACCTCCTCGCCTACCAATGGAGATTCACTGGCAGCGTAAATGACTGCCTGCCCCTCCAAATGATCTGTGCCAGCCACCGTACTGGCTCCGGCGCGTTCACCAGCCTCATAGAAAAATGCGACTTCGCTGCCATAATGCCCGATCAGTACATTCGCGGATATTTTTTCGTCCAATAATAGAGGAATGGAGCCGGCTGCATAAGATAAGGGGGTTGGACCTACCATCAGCCCGGCGGAGGGACTGTATTGACTTTCCATGCCCAGATCGCGATACGTAGCCTGTAACGTGTCGCGAGAGAGGATATTCACCGCTCCTTCACCGGAAGTCACCAGCGGCTGGCGATCGCTGCTGGCAATCAAACGGGTGATCCGCTCCAACATGCGTAAACCGACAAAAGTCACTGCGCTTTCCAGGGCATTAATCAGGCCGCGACCCAGAGAAAAATGGAAAGTGGTGCCATCTTCTACCGCCAATCCGATGGCGTGCTGGATGTTTTTAAATGCAGCGATATCTCGCCAGGGGAATTCCCGCTTCTGGCGAAAAACAAAACTGGACACCAGCAAACTGCCGAAGAAGATCAGGACAAAAAGCAGGCCAAAGATACCGGATAAACTCACGGCGCATTTTCCTTTCGCAGAAATTTAATAAACGCCTGCACCTGCTCAGGTTGTTCCAGAAAGCTGGCCAGATTCCGAAGCGAGCTGGCAGCAACCATCCGCCCCAATACAGGTTGCAAAATATATACCACCTGTGCGCCGAGAACGGTCAAGGGGCCAGCCGCTTCCAGCAGGGAAGCGGTAAAGTCCCCTAACCCCCACTTATGTAAGGATTCCGCCCATGTGTCCCATATCTGGCGGTCAAAATTCATGCCTAGAGTATAGCATAAACCCAATTTTTGATGCAATCTGTGGAAAATCGTCACATTTTTTGTTAAGCGGTTACCCCGTGATTTTTACCCATTTTGTCTGAAATATGACAGTTCACTAAAAATATCATGTAATTTATAACTTACCGAACCCCCTGTGGAGGAATAAACTTAGTCTGGCGATTCCCCTATCGCCTTTCAATCGTTTAACAGGCGTAGCTTTGCTACGTATCGGGAGTTGTTTTCAGAACTTCGAGAAAACCGATCCGAAAACCAATACACGGAGTGAAAGAATTATGGAAGATCGAAATATGATCACGATTGACGGCAACGAAGCAGTTGCGATGGTTGCGCACAAAGTCAACGAGGTGATCGCAATTTACCCGATTACACCCTCCACCTCGATGGGTGAACTTTCAGATGCCTGGTCAGCACTGGGCAAGAAAAATCTGTGGGGAACGGTGCCGCTGGTCATCGAAATGCAATCAGAAGGCGGCGCGGCAGGCGCAGTCCATGGCGCTTTACAGACCGGATCGCTTACCACCACCTTCACTGCTTCCCAGGGTCTGCTGTTGATGATCCCCAATATGTTCAAGATCGCCGGAGAGTTGACCTCGACAGTATTTCACGTGGCGGCACGCTCTATAGCAGCACAGGCCCTGTCCATTTTTGGCGATCACAGTGATGTGATGGCAATTCGCTCGACCGGTTTTTCGCTGCTGGCCTCGGGCACGGTGCAAGAAGCCCATGACATGGCGCTTATTGCCACAGCTTCCACTTTACGAGCCCGCGTACCCTTCGTCCATTTTTTTGAAGGTTTTCGCATCTCATCAGAAGTCAACAAGATCAAAGCTCTCACCGACGCAGAGATGCGCGCCATGCTGGATGAAAAGTTGATCCATGCTCACCGGGCGCGAGGGCTTTCACCGGATCACCCCTTTATTCGCGGCACGGCTCAGAACCCGGATGTCTTTTTCCAGGCGCGTGAAACGGTCAACCCATTCTACGAGGCCTGCCCTGAAATCGTGCAGGAAACCATGGATAAATTTGCCGGGCTTACCGGGCGCCAGTATCATCTTTTTGATTATATTGGCGATCCGGAAGCCGAGCGAGTCATCGTCGCGATTGGCTCCGGAGCACATACCGCCGCTGAAACTGCCAAATATCTGCAAGCACGCGGCGAAAAGGTCGGCGTGTTGCTGGTACGCTTGTATCGCCCCTTCTCGGTAAAACATTTCGTGGAGGCATTACCCGCCTCGGTGAAAACCATTGCCGTGCTGGATCGCACCAAAGAACCAGGCGGAACCGGTGAGCCGCTCTACCAGGATGTAATCACCGCACTGGCAGAAGGACTGGCAAATGGATGGACACCCTTCAGCCAGATGCCGCGAGTTATCGGCGGACGTTATGGGCTTTCCTCGAAAGAGTTCACCCCGGCAATGGTCAAGGGTGTCTTTGATGAACTTGCCCGGGAGACCCCCAAGAACCACTTCACCATCGGGATCAACGATGATGTCTCCCGGTCCAGCCTGCCCTTCGACGCCGGTTTTTCGATCGAAGACCCGCAAACAGTCCGTGCGGTGTTCTTCGGTCTCGGCTCAGACGGGACGGTAGGCGCCAACAAAAACTCAATCAAAATTATCGGTGAGGAGACAGACAATCACGCCCAGGGTTACTTCGTTTACGACTCGAAAAAATCGGGGGCGATGACCGTTTCTCACTTACGTTTTGGGCCAAAACCTATCACTGCTTCCTATCTGATCACTCAGGCCAGCTTCGTCGCCTGTCACCAGTTCAATTTTCTGGAAAGATACGATGTTCTGAAGTATGCCCAACCCGGCGCGGTTTTCCTGCTGAACAGCCTGTACGGCCCGGATGAAGTCTGGGATCATTTGCCTCGTGAAGTGCAAAAAATAATCATCGAGAAAAAACTGAAATTTTATACTATCGATGGTTATAAAGTGGCAGAAGAAACCGGTATGGGTCGACGAATTAACACCATCATGCAGACCTGCTTCTTCGCCATCAGCGGCGTGCTGCCCCGGGATGAAGCGATCGCCGCGATCAAAACGTCGATCGAAAAGACCTACGGTAAGCGCGGCGAAGCCGTGGTGCAGCGCAACTTTGAGGCGGTTGATAACACCCTGGCAAACCTGTATGAAGTGAAGGTTCCGGAAAGCATTAACAGCGATCTGATGCGTAAAGCGCCGGTACCGGAAGCTGCCCCTGCATTCGTCAAGGACGTGCTGGCGGAAATGATCGCCGGACGCGGCGACGATTTGCCGGTCAGCGCTTTGCCCATCGATGGCACCTATCCAACTGGCACGACACAATGGGAAAAGCGCAACATTACTCTGGAAATCCCGGTGTGGGTAGAAGATCTGTGTATCCAGTGTGGAAAATGCGTTTTCGTTTGCCCGCACGCAGTAATCCGGCAGAAGGTCTACAGCCCCGAAGCGCTGGTCGATGCCCCCCAGGCTTTTCAATCCACCAAAGCCCGGTTCAAAGAATTCCCCGATTCACTCTACACGCTGGCTGTTTCACCCGAAGATTGCACCGGTTGTGGCTTATGCGTGGAGGTTTGCCCGGCGAAGGATAAATCGCAGGTGGGTCGTAAGGCAATCAATATGGAACCCCAGCCTCCGATTCGCGAGGTAGAGAAAGAGAAATGGGAGTATTTCCTGACCCTGCCCGAGGTAGACCGGACGAAGTTGAATGTGAATTCGATCAAGAATTCGCAGTTGCTCCAACCGCTGTTTGAGTTTTCTGGCGCGTGCGCTGGCTGTGGTGAGACCCCATATCTGAAACTGCTCAGCCAGTTATACGGCGATCGGGCAATCATCGCTAACGCTACCGGATGTTCCTCCATTTATGGCGGTAACCTGCCGACTACACCCTGGGCAAAAAACGGCGAAGGTCGCGGGCCTGCCTGGTCGAATTCGCTCTTCGAAGACAATGCCGAATTTGGTCTGGGTATGCGCCTGACGGTTGACAAACAGTCCGAATATGCACGGGAAATATTGCCGCTATTCGCCGATCAGGTCGGGAATATTCTGGTGAGCGAAATCCTCGAGGCCGATCAAAGCACGGAAGCCGGGATCAGCGCCCAACGTGAGCGAGTGTCCATTCTGAAGGAACGCCTGCAAAATATCGATAACCCGCAAGCGCGCGATTTACTCAGCATCGCCGATGTGCTGGTGCGCAAAAGCGTCTGGATCGTGGGCGGCGACGGCTGGGCGTATGATATCGGTTATGGCGGGCTGGATCACGTACTGGCGTCTGGCAGGGACATCAATGTGCTGGTGCTGGACACCCAGGTTTACTCGAACACCGGTGGACAGTCATCCAAAGCTACCCCACGGGCAGCGGTTGCCAAGTTTGCCGCTAACGGGAAGGCGTTGCCCCGTAAGGACCTGGGCATGATGGCGATGTCCTACGGTTATGTATATGTGGCCTCGATTGCCATGGGCGCCAGCGATGTGCAAACCCTTAAAGCCTTCCAGGAAGCGGAAGCCTATCCGGGACCCTCGTTGATCATGGCTTACAGCCACTGTATCGCCCATGGATATGATCTGCGCTACGGCCTGGATCAACAAAAACTGGCAACCCAATCTGGTCTGTGGCCGATTTTCCGTTATAACCCGGCATTGATCCAACAGGGCAAGAACCCGCTGATTATCGATTCGAAAGAGCCCAGTGTTCCCCTCTCTGAATTTGCCTATAACGAAACTCGCTTCAGTATGTTAATGCAAAGCGATGAGGAACGGGCTGAGAACCTGATGGAGCTGGCACAACGGGATGTCAGCAGCCGCTGGACGTTGTACAAGCAAATGGCAGAAATGCACTATAACGGCAAAATCAATGGCGGAGGCGAAAAAGCCAACTCCTGAACATGTAAACAACCGGGCAGTCATCCAACACAGGGGGCTGCCCGGTTGGTTTTACGCTGGTTTCGCCAATATCTAAAAAAATCCGAAAACGCACACAAAAGAGGTACGGTAGTTATGATCGACCTGACGACGAACTATTTAGGAAAAAAACTGAAAAACCCGCTCGTGGCGTCTTCTTCTCCCCTGAGCGAAAAGGTGGAAAGTGTTCAGGCTCTGGAAGAGGCCGGGATCGCCGCAGTGGTTTTATACTCGCTTTTTGAAGAACAGATCATCCGTGAAAGCCTGGCGCTGAATCGTTTTCTGGAAGAAGGTACGGAAAGCTTCGCCGAAGCCATCACCTACCTCCCCCAATACGGACGTTACAGCATTGGCCCGGATGCATACGTGGAGCATTTACGCAAGGTAAAACAAGCGGTGAAGATCCCGGTGATCGGCAGCCTGAATGGATTCACCCGCGGCGGGTGGACAGAGTATGCCCGGAAAATCGAGCAGGCAGGGGCGGATGGTCTGGAACTCAACCTGTACTTCTTGCCAACCGACACCCAGATCAACAGCGCGGAACTGGAAGCAGGATATCTGGAGCTGGTTGAGGACATCCGCCAGAGCATTCAGATCCCGATCGCGGTAAAGCTCAGCCCGTTTTTCTCATCTTTACCCAACATAGCGGCTCGCCTGGTCGATGCCGGCGCAAATGGCCTGGTGCTGTTTAATCGCTTTTACCAGCCCGATTTTAATCTGGAAGAATTGGAAGTGGTCCCCAACCTGGTGCTCAGCAATTCTACCGAAATGCGCCTGCCTTTACGTTGGATCGCCCTGCTGTATGGGCGGGTGGCGGCCGATTTTGCGCTGACCACGGGTATCCACACAGCCCAGGACGTACTTAAAGCGATGATGGCAGGCGCCAGCGTGGCCATGATGGCCTCAGCTCTGTTAAAGTATGGGGCAGGACATGTCACCCAGGTGTTGACCGATCTGGAACAATGGATGAAGGAAAAAGAATACGTTTCTGTCACCCAGATGAAAGGCAGCATGAGCCAGCAAGCGATTGCCGACCCGGCAGCCTTAGAACGCGCCAATTACATCAAAGAATTGAGCTCCTATTCCCAACCCCTGCGGTAGATTGACGGTTAATCCAAACAGGCGGGCAACCCGGAAGATCAATCCGGGATGCCCGCCTGTATATTTTAAGCAAACAAGGGTGTTACAGGCTAAGCGTCGATAGTCTCTTTCCTGTAGCGGTAAACAATGCGCCCGCGGGTCAAATCATAGGGAGACATCTCCACGCGCACCTTGTCACCTAACAGGATACGAATGTAGTATTTGCGCATTTTCCCCGAGAGATACGCCAGCACCTCGTGCCCATTTTCCAGGCGCACTTTAAACTGGGTGGCGGGGAGCGCCTCTACCACGGTGCCTTCTACGGTTACTTTTCCTTCATCTTTAGCCATGAACACCTCAAGAATAGTTTAAAAAAATCAAAATCAGCCCGGCTACCCAGGATATTATTCGTTCGTTACCCGTTGTTGGCGCCGCTTAATTCTGCGGATCGCTTTTTTCTTCTGGATGCGGCGCAGTTCGCTTTTCGAAACAAACCAGCGTTTGCGGCGCACAGTGCTGAGAATACCGCTTTTGGCAACTTTCTTGCGAAAGCGCTTGAGCAGCTGGTCCTGAGATTCGCCGGAGCGAATAACAACTGTTGCACTCAACCTGTTTCACCTCCTTTCGGGTGAAAGATAAGAGATCCCGTTATACAAACAAAAATGGCTACGTTCGCCGACGCAGCCAAAGAGAGCGCATGATTGGGTAAGGGATCTCTGGCCTGAAAAATTACCTGCTACACACTCTCCGTATTATGTCGTACAAAACGTTGGTGTGAACAGCTGCGTGACGTCACAAACAAGGCAAATTATAAGTTAAAAATGGCAGATTGTCAAATAAATATTGCAACCCCGGGTGATTTCCGTATATTTTTTGGAAATATTTGATGTATGAGGGGGTTAAAATGAAAAAGTCTCTTGGCAATGACCTACTCTCCCAGGGGGCTGCCCCCCAAGTACCATCGGCGCTGGCAGGCTTGACTTCCGGGTTCGGTATGTTACCGGGTATACCTCTGCCGCTCAAATCACCAAGAGACTTTATTCAACATGTTAAGTATGGTACCGGCTGAATATTGTAAGATTTAGAAAAGTTCCAAGTTCTCCGCGCCACAGGTTAAGCCCTCGACCATTAGTACAGCTTAGCTGAACACATTGCTGTGCTTACACATGCTGCCTATTAGCAGGTAGTCTTCCTGCGGTCTTACTCCCTTAACGGGATGAGGGATCTAATCTTGGGGCAAGTTTCCCGCTTAGATGCTTTCAGCGGTTATCTTTGCCAGACGTAGCTACCCAGCGATGCCGTTGGCACGACAACTGGCACACCAGAGGTCTGTCCACCCCGGTCCTCTCGTACTAGGGGCAGATCCCCTCAAATCCCTTACGCCCACAGCGGATAGAGACCGACCTGTCTCACGACGGTCTGAACCCAGCTCGCGTACCGCTTTAACGGGCGAACAGCCCGACCCT
>JAGUYX010000020.1 GCA_020061145.1 Anaerolineales bacterium
CTGCCCGCTACAAATCCGCAGCGTCCTTCGGCGTGACCAGCACCTTGTCGATCCGGTTCCCGTCCATGTCCACCACTTCCAGGCGCAGACCCGGCAGTTCGAAACTATCCCCCGCTTTGGGAATCCGCCCCAAAACGCTCATCACCATCCCGGCGACGGTTTCATACGCCACCAGTTCTTCCTCCGGCAGGCGCTCCAGGCGAAACAGGTGCTTGAAACGGTCGACCGCCAGCATCCCATCCAGCAGGTACGATCCATCCTCCCGCAGGACAATATCCGGGTCCTCCAGATCGTGCTCCTCGGGCAGTTCGCCCACCAGGCTCTCCAGCAGGTCGAAAACGGTCACGAGCCCCTGGACGCCGCCGTATTCATCCAGCGTCAGCGCATACTGGGCGTGATGCTCCTTCAGCAGCGCCAGCAACTGGTAGCCGCGCAATGTCTCGGGCACCACCAGCGCCGGTTTGACCAGCACGCGCAGGTCGATCGCTTCGCCGCCCATGCACCGGCTGAGCAAGTCCGCAGCCTCCACCACCCCCAGCAGGTTATCCAGCGATTCTTCAGCCACCGGATAAACGCTATAGCCGCTGTTGCGGATTACCTCGATCGTCTCCTCCACCGGATCGTTGGGGTCCAGCCACTGGATTTCCGGGCGGGGTGTGGCCAACTGGCTCACCCGCTGATCTCCCAGGCGAAAAACCTGCTCCACGATCTGCTCTTCGATCGGCTCCAGCACCCCGCTTTGCGTCCCCTGACTGAGCATTACCCGGATTTCTTCCTCGGTGACCAGCGGCTCGCTGGAGGGTCGTAAATTGAGCAGGCGCAATACCAGCGCCGATGAGCGCGACAGGATCAGCACCAACGGCGTCGCCAGGCGCGATAACCCGCTCATCACCGGCGCCACCCTCCGGGCGATCCGCTCCGGGTCGTTCAGGGCAATCTGCTTGGGGGTCAGCTCGCCGAACACCAGCGACAGGTAGGTGATCCCCATTACGACCACGCCGACCGAAAGGACACGGCTGTAAGGCGCCAGCCAGGGCACTCCCCCCAGCAAAGCATCCAGCGGGCGGCTGAAAGTGGCTTCACCGAAAGCGCCTGCCAGGATGCCGATCAGGGTGATCCCGACCTGAATGGTGGAGAGAAAGCGGCCCGGGCTTTCCGCCAGCTCCAGCGCCAGCCCGGCGGAGCGACTGCCTTCCTCGGCGCTCTGTCTGAGGCGCGTCTTGCGGGCCGAGATCACGGCGATTTCCGCCATGGCGAAGACGCCGTTGATCAGGATCAGGCCGAACAGGAATAGAAAGGAAATCAAGGGCGTATTCATGTTTACCTTCTTGCGATGGTTTGCTTACTGCAATTGTAATGGGAATTGAGTCAGGTTGAGTGTGGATTTCAGGCGTGGTAAGGTGATGACCCCCTCACCCAAACCCTCTCCCCGATTAAATACCTGCGTCCCCGCGCCGCCGGACGAGAATAATCGGATAATCTTCCGGGGACGGGGACAACAAGAAAGCCTGAGCAATGAATAATGGATAATTTTCAGGCCGGGCGAAACGATGATTACCTGACCCTGCTAACGACTCTACTATACTGAAAATTACACTCCCGAACCTGACGAATTTGTTTGGACAACTGCCGGTGAATAAAAAAATCGAGAGCCAGGAATGTCCGGCTCTCGAGTGGTGGAGGCCGTTACCGGTGTTACTTACTGGTTGACGCCGACGGCTTTGTACGGGCGCACCAGGTTCCCCGAGCCGCTTTCGGTCAGCACGTGATATTCCCAGGTGCCCCAGATAGCCCAATCGGGGTTGCCCTGATAGCGCGGGTCGGTTTCGTGGACGATCAGATAATGGTAGGAACCATTGTCGTCATAACCGGAGCAGTTGATGTTGTTGATAATCCAGCCGCTGTCCATAAAGGGATTGTTGCCAAAATCTGCACGATAAACAACCTGGTATACGCATTCGGTTAGCGTTTCGGCGTCCAGCTCATCAACGGAACCAACCGTACCCTGAACACGACCGTCACCCAGGTCCCAATACCAGTCCCAATTTGCATCGTAGGCATACAAAGAATTGTATTTGCCCACGACTTCTACACCCGCGTCGGGAAATCCATTGCCATCCTGGTCGTATTTATCTTTTTGATGACCGGGGACGCTTGTGGCTGCCATAGCGGTGGTGGCAAGCAGCAGGCTGGCTAGTAAAACGAAAATGATTACGATGGAAACCTTCTTCATAGAGAATCCTCCCTGTTCTGTGTTGTTGTCGAAATACAGGCCTCCAGACCTGGATTAACTTTACTCTAAAGATGGAATAACGCGGGTTAAAAATTAATATCAGTTTCGTTAGGCGCAGGATTCACCCGTGGCGTTGTTCATACAATTGCCACAACCAGCGGCGGGCGGAGGCCGGGTCTGGCAAGCGCAGGCGGGCCACGCTCTCTCTGGGGCGTTCGCCGACCTTCACCGCCAGCCCGCCCAGTTCCTGGATGGCGACAAAGGCGACTTCGTCCTTGTCGTCGTCGCCCAGGTAAACCGGGTAAGCGCCGGAAAGCTCCGGCAAATCCAGGAAAAAGCGCACCGCCTGTGCTTTATCGGCCAGGTTTGGGGCGACTTCCAGGAATTTGTGCCCGCCGAGCAGCTTGAATGGTTGCCCTGCGATATGTTCCCCGGCAAGCTGGCGGGCCTGCTGCAGCACGTCTCCGGCCGGGAGATCCTGGGCAAAACGGGCATGTAATGCCAGGCTCCAACCTTTGTCTTCCAGGTAAAAACCGTCCAG
>JAGUYX010000010.1 GCA_020061145.1 Anaerolineales bacterium
CTGAGGCTTGCTTGCGCGTTTTTGTTTGCCGGCGAAATTTCAAGCGCTGAAGCAAGCTTCAGCACTCCATAACGCCGCGCAACCTTCCGAAGGAGGCGCTTTTTGCAACTGAAGGATCCCTGTGACGATGGGGCAGCTCCAGGCGGATGTCGCGATAGGGATCCTGCGTGCAGCCCGACAGCGACCAGGAAGCGTTGCAACCATTCTGCAATCTTATTGTGATACTCTTCACATTTTTGCAAGAACCCACATCCTAACATCTTGGTTAGGATTTTCATTTTATTTCTGTTTTATATTAACAGCAGAAACCTAACCGCCTGCTAACCACAATCATCCAACTGTTCATCGGTTAGCAGGCGACGGCCTGTCATCATTCATTATTCATCGCAGGAAGGACATTATGTTGCCCTCAACGACGCTTCACCGCACAACCCTGATCCTCACACTTCTCCTGGTTATCGGCCTGCTGTTCCCCTTTTCCCCGGCTCAAGCTGACACCACACCGGTTCCCGGCGTGCGCGCCGCTGCCCAGCTTTACGGTGCGGTGCGTTACACTGCCCTGAGCGACTCCACTCCCGATACCGGCAGTGAGGTTTACCTGGGCGTGCCCGAAATCACCGGTGCCTCCCATCGCACCGAAAGCCAGGTGGATTGGGATTCGGGTCCCAATACATTCAGCTTCACCTACACCCCCTACGACCCCGCCGACCCCGCCAACCCGCTCAAGGATCGCCTGGTATCGGTCGTCGCCAACAGCACGGGCACCTACACCACGGTTTTTGCCGGGTTTTCCAGCCAGGTCGCCAAATTCATGTTCGGCGAAGATGTGGCTGCCGCGCGGGCTGCCCTGCAGACCATGAATTATTTCAGCTTCACCCTGACCTTTCTCAAAGACTCCACCGGCAGCATCAGCCTGGATAATCTGGTGCTGAACGGGGCTCCGGTAGGCAGCTACCCGGCAGTTTTCGGCAGCACGGTTGGGTATCACATGGTGGATGTGAACCTGGGAGCCGGTTTTACCCTCACCGGCGAGCTGTCCGTCAGCGGCTTCACCCCCGGCACGCGGATCAACGACCAGCATAATAAGGTCCAGTTCAACGTTGGCTGGATAGAAACCGGTTTGCCCCTGGTTGGCAGCCTGCTGGCGGCGCCTGACCCGGCTGCGCCAGGCGAGACGATCGAATTGACCGGCAGCGTCGACGATTCGTCCAGCGGCGGCTCACAAATCAGCGGCGCAGAATACAGCCTGGATGGCGGCGCCTGGACGCCCATGTCCGCGGCGGATGGCAGCTTTGATAGCTCGCTGGAGGCGGTTGTGGCTTCGCTTCCCGCTCCGGTGCTCGCCGGCGACTTTACCCTGTGCGTGCGCGGCCTGGATGCTTCTGGTAATTACAGTGAACCGGTTTGCCTGACGCTGAGCGTGGTGGATACCCTGGGCCCCTTGACCAGCGACTTCGACTGGGCAGCAGGCAGCCCGCAAATTGGCGTACCCTCCAGCTTCACCGCCCGGGTCAGCGACCTGACCGCCGGCGGGGCGAATATTCTCAGTGCGGAATACAGCCTGGATGGCGGCGCCTGGACGCCGCTAAGCGCGACCGATGGCACTTTCGACAGCCCGGAAGAATGGGTGGATGGTTCCTTTACAGTTACGGATGACACCGCGAGCTACGACCTGTGCCTGCGCGGCACGGATACGTTGTCCAACCCGGGAGAAGCGCTGTGCATCAACTTTTCCGCGGTGGATAACCGCGGACCGGTGGTGAGCGACATCGCCTGGGCCGGCGGCTCGCCCCTGCTGGGTGGGATGTCCACCTTCCGGGCCACGGTCAGCGATCTGCCTGCCGGAGGAGCGGATCTCTCGGGGGCGGAATTCAGTATAGACGGCGGCGCCTGGCTGCCATTGAGCGCGGCGGATGGCGCTTTCGATCGCGCCAGCGAGGGTGTGCGCGGTAGTTTTGCCACCTCCGTCGTGGCGGATAGTTACCAGGTGTGCGTGCGCGGCACGGATATCCACGCCAACACCGGCGACGCCGCCTGCGCAACCCTGTTTGTGCTCGACACCCTCGGCCCGACGGTCAGCGACTTCGACTGGGCAGCCGGCAGCCCGCAGCTGGGAGGGCTATCCACCTTCACCGTGCAGGTAGACGATAGCCTGACCGGCAGCTCGAATATCGTCCTGATCCAATATTCTCTGGATAATGGCGCCAGCTGGTCGGCGGCTACCCCGCTGGGGGTGTATGCCTCGCCGGTTGAAAGCGCCACGGCGGCGGTGATATTTGCCGAAGCCGGCAGCCATGCGGTGTGCGTGCGTGGCTCCGACTCGGCGGGCAATACCGGCGAGCAGGAGTGTATCCTGTTTACCCTGGTCGAGGCGCAGACCCGCTATTTCTTCCCGCTGATCAATGTGCTGAATCCGTAGAAACAAGAAAACCCCCTCAACCAAACCCTCTCCCCGCCGGGAGAGGGTTTTCTCTTGCTAACCGACGCTCGCAGTCATCTTGAGGGCGGCAGCTTGCTTGCGCGTTTTTGTTTGCCGGCGAAATTTCAAGCGCTGAAGCAAGCTTCAGCACTCCATAACGCCGCTCATCCTCCTGATGGAGGCGCCTTTTGCAACTGAAGGATCCCTGTGACGATTGGGCAGTGTCGTAGGGTGGGAGCAGGGGCGGAGCTGATTCAGTACCCAGCCTGCCGTAACGCAGCCCCGAATCCCACCAAAACCCCCTCACCGGCTTTCTCTTGCTAACCGACGCCCGCAGTCATCTGGAGTGCGCAAGCTTGCTTGCGCGTTTTTCTCGATCCCCCCGGAAGACAGGGGGTTAACCGGCCAGGGACTGTATAATTAACCCATCCAGCCCGGCATCCGGCCGGCGCGGGCTGGTTCCCTGGGAGGGGAAGCTTGATGAAGCGCCTGAGGTTCATTTTCCGGATTATCTTTCGTTTCGGAGTGCTCTGGCTGGTGGATGTGTTCTCCCTGTGGGTCACCAGCCTGCTGATTCCGGGTCTTGAGATCACCCCGGTGGAAAATACACCGGCGATTATAGTCGCCGTGGCGGCGGCGTTGTTGCTGGGGGTGGTTAATCTGGTCGTGCGCCCGCTGATCCTGCTGCTGGCGCTGCCCTTCGGCTTTTTTGCCCTGTTTGTGGTCGGGTTCTTCGTCAACGCGATCACCTTGAGCATCACTGCCGCCCTGCTTCCCGGTTTTCAGGTGGATAGCTGGCTTACAGCGTTTTTCGGCGGCCTGCTGCTTTCTCTGTTCAACACGCTGATTACCAGTTTCATCACCATCGACGATGACGACCAGTTCTACCAGGGGCTGGTGGAGCGGATTGCCGCCCGCCAGATGTTCCGCCACATGCCCACGTCCGGGCGCGGTCTGGTGATGCTGGAAATCGATGGCCTGAGTTACTGGCACATCCAGCGCGCCGTCGAAGAAGGCTGGATGCCTACGGTCAAGAACATGATTGAAAAACAGGGCTACCGGCTGACGCGCTTCGACTGCGGCCTGCCTTCCCAGACCTCCGCCGCCCAGGCAGGCATTCTGTTTGGCGATAATTACGATATTCCCGGTTTTCGCTGGTACGACAAATCCCAGGGCAAGCTGATCGTCTCCGGTAGGGACGCCGCCATGCTCAACCAGCGTTTCGCCAATGGCAAAGGCCTGCTGCGCGGGGGTTCATCGATCAACAATATGCTCTCCGGAGACGCCGAAAAATCGCTGCTCACCCTGGCGAACCTGTCGGGCGGCGACGCGGTAGAAAATCGGCGGCGTGCGCAGGATATGTACCTGCTGTTGCTCAACCCCTATTTCTTCATGCGTATCCTGTTCCTGTTCACCGGCGAAGTGTTGTTGGAGATTTTCCAATATCTCAAAACCCGCCTGAAGGGCGAGTGGCCGCGCCTGAACCGCCTGGCGCACTTTTACCCCTTATTGCGCGCCTCCGCCACGGTCTTCATGCGCGAGGTGGCGACCTATCTGGTAGTGCTGGATATCATCCGCGGCAGCCCTTCGATTTATATGACCTGGCCCGGCTACGACGAAGTGGCGCACCACTCCGGCCCCTGGTCGAAGGATGCCTTTGGCGTGTTGCGCAAATTCGACCGGGTGATCGATCGTGTGCTGGATATTATCAACCGCAAGGCGCCCATCCCCTACGAGCTGATCCTGCTTTCCGATCACGGGCAATCCACCGGGGCGACGTTCTCCCAACGTTATGGCGAATCCCTGGAAGAATACATCGACAAGCTGACCCCGGCGGATGTGGATGTGATGCTCAGCTCCGGCGGCGACGACAGCACCCTGGGTGTGCGGGCGTTGAATGCCGAAATTGAAAACATCCGCCAGCAGGGCGTCGCCGGCAGGGTAGGCACCCGCGTGGCGCGCCAGACGCAGCGCGTGATCACCAAAGGCGCTGCCCGCCAGCAAAGCGAAGACGAACGCCCGCCCAAAGGAGTGATTGTTTGCGGCAGCGGCAATATGGCCCAGGTATATTTCGACCTGCTGCCGCGCAAACTCACACTGGTGGAGCTGGAAGCCGCCTATCCCGGGTTGATCCGGGGGTTGCTGGCGCACGAAGGGGTGGGTTTTATCGTCGGGTATGACGCCGGTTTTACGCCCATCCTGCTGGGGAAAGCCGGCTCGCGTAACCTGCATACCGGCGAGGTGCAGGGCGAAGACCCGCTGGCCCCGTACGGCGACCCGGAGCTGCGCGCCGAGCAGGTGCGCCGGGTGGCGGATTTTCCCAACGCCGGAGATTTGATGGTCAACAGCACGCTCTACCCGGACGGCACCGTGGCGGCGATGGAAGAACTGATCGGCAACCATGGCGGTCTGGGCGGGGAGCAAACCGACGCCTTTTTGCTCCACCCGCCGGACATGCATGTCCCGCCCACGCGCAACGCCACCGATATCTACCGGGTGCTCAACGACCGGCGGGCGCATCCCTTGCTGGTCACCCGTAAACCGCAAACCGGCGGCACGCCGCGTGTGGATGAATGGTCGTTGGCTGCGCTGCGGGATGGCCTGGGGCGGTATGAAACCTGGCTCACCCTGGCTTCGCATTGCCTGTGGTTGAGCCGGGACGCGTACCGGGCGGTGGTGGAAGATCCGTATATGACCTCGCCCGCTCTGGCGATTCTGCTGGCGACTTCGTTGGTGGTGAGTTTTTTGGGCAACCCGGAGAATTTCTTCAGCACCCTGATCTTTCGGGTGGCGCTTTTCCCCCTGCCGGTGCTGGTGATGCACGCCGCCGGGCGGGTGTTGGGCGGCAAGGGCACCTACACCCAAACGCTGCGCGCCGTGGGTTTTGCCCAGATGGGGAATTTCATCCAGTTGGTGGAGTTGTTCTCGTCCCTGGCGCCGGTGGCGCGCCCGGCGGCTTTTGCCCTGACCCTGTTCGGCACCTGGTTCGGGATGATCGAAGCCCACCGCCTGCGCGGCTGGCGGGTGTGGGTTATTCCGCTGATGGTGCTCGTTGTGCTGGTCGGAGGCATCGCCGCCCTGGGCGTGCTCGTCTCCGGGGCAGCCTATACCTTCAGCGCGTTATTGGGAGACTGGCTGGGGATTCCCCCGGGTTGAAACTTTCCGCCGGGTGCGCCAGACGTCGATGGCTTTGCGCACTTCGACGAAAGCCAGCCCGCTGAGCGACGCTGCCATCACCAGCAGCCAGTCGAAACCGTTGATGTCGGTGGCCTGCACCAGGCGGGCAACCTGCGGGGAAAGGACAATCCCCAGGCAGAGCAGGGCGACGCATACCGCCCAGAAGAGCATCACCCGGTTGGTCAGAAAATTCTGCCGAAAAAGCGTGCGCTTGGCCGAACGCTGGCTGTAAGCCACGAGCAGGTGGCAAATCAACCAGGCAAGGAAAGCCAGGGTACGGGCGCGCCCCAGGTCGAAGGTAATCAGGTAACTGCCCACGAAAGCAATGGTCACCGCGGTGAATAAACCCAACGCCCCCCGGCTGATGCGGCTCACCATCGCCGTATCCATAAAAGGCGCGCCAACCGGGCGCGGCGGGCGGCGCATCAGGTTTGGACCGGCCGGTTCCGCCAGGAAAGCGGTGGAAGCCAGCAGATCCATGAATAATTCCGTGATCAGGATTTGCAGCGGGGTAAAAGGCGTGGGCAAGCCGGCCAGCAGCGGAAAAGCCACCGCCAGCGCCAACCCCAGCTTACTGGCCAGGTAAAAGGCCACCGCCGCCGACAGGTTGGCGAAGATCTGCCGCGAGCCGGCAATTCCCCGGACGAGCGTACTCAAATTGTCATCCGCCAGCACCAGGTCGGCAGCCTGGCGGGCGGCGTCGCTGCCGCTGCTCCCCATCGCCACGCCCACGTCCGCTGCCGCCAGCGCAGCCGCGTCATTGGCGCCATCGCCGGTAACCGCCACGCGCTCCCCTTTGGCTTGCAGCAACCGAACCAGGCGCAGCTTATCCCGGGGTGTGGCCCGGGCGACCAGCCGGGTGGTCGCCAGGCGCTCGTCCAGTGCGGCGTCGCTTAATTGCCCTGCCTCCAGCGGCTCCAGACCGTTCGCCTCCGGCCACACACCCACCCGGCTGGCGATTGTCTGGCCTGCCAGGGGGTGATCGCCGGTCACCAGCGTCACCCGGATACCCGCCGCCTGGAATTCTTCGATGGTCTTTTTTGCTTCAGGGCGGAGCGGGCTGCTGAAGGCCAGCAAACCGGCGAAATTCATTTCTTTTTCCATCGCCTCGCGCTGGAAGATCTGCGCGCCGTCATGTGCGGCGAGAGCGCGTTCGGCCAGCGCCAGCACCTGCATCCCGCTTCCGGCGAGCATATCGGTCGTCTTCCGGATCGCCTGGCGGTCGGCTTCGGTAAGCGGGTCGATTCCATCGCTGGTCCAGCGCCGGGTGCACACCGCCAGCACCGCTTCCGGGGCGCCTTTCATGGACACCCAGCGACGGGTTCCACGCCGGTGCACCAGCGACAACCGCCGCGAGTCATGCTCGAAGCTGTGGATGGCCTCCACCGGGCGATTCAGACGCAGCCCGGTCACATCCACGCCGGCTGCCACGGCGGCGCGCAGGAGGGCCGTATCCAGCGGATGAAGTCCTTCCAACCCGGGTATACCGCTTTGCTCAGCGGGCAGCGCGCCGGCGTTCCCGGGTTTTATGTCGCCCGGAATGGCGATTTCTGTCGCCATCACGCCGATTTCCAGCAATTTACGCCGCCAGATTTCCGGCAAGGCGCGCTCCAGGGAGAATTGATTTTCGGTGAGCGTGCCGGATTTGTCGCTCAGGATCTGGGTAACCTGACCCAGCGTTTCTACCACCGGTAAGGCGCGGACGATCGCCCGCTGCTGCGCCAGCCGGTAAGCGCCCAGCGCCAGCGCCAGGCTGATCAGCAGGGGCATTTCCTCCGGGATAATGGCAAATGCCAGGGCAAGCCCGGTGAGCAGGCTTTCCCGCCCGTCGAGCAATCCCCGCCCCCAGGCGAGCAGCGGCAGGAGCAGCGTAACCCCCAGCGCCAGAATCACCAGCCAGCGGGTTAACTGACGCAGGTCCTGCTGTAAAGGGGTTTCCGGCGGCCGGGTGCGCCGGCTCTGCCGGGTGATTTCTCCCAGGGCTGTCTCGTCTCCGGTGGCGGTCACCAATGCCAGCCCGAGACCGCGGTCGACGAATGAGCCGGCAAACACCATGGTTTTTCGTTCGCTTAAAGGGGTGGCGGGGCGCAGGCTTGCGTCGGTATCCTTCTCCACCGGCGCAGATTCGCCGGTCAGGATAGCTTCATTCATCTCCAGGGAAACCGCCTGCACCAGCCGGGCATCCGCCGGGATCTGCCGGCCGCGTTCAAGCAGGAGTAAATCCCCCGGGACGACTTCTTCAGCCGGGATCAGCCGGCGCAGACCGTCGCGGCGCACCACCGCCTGGGGTTTATGCAGGGATTGCAGGCGAGACAGGGCCTGCTCCGCCCGCCATGTTTTGACCAGGTGGATGACCAGCATCACCAGCAGGATGCCC
>JAGUYX010000213.1 GCA_020061145.1 Anaerolineales bacterium
TCGCCGCCGCCTGCATGTTCACAGAGAATCCCATCGCAGAAGCGAATCACATGCCGGGCGGCAGATGCGGTGGAAAGCAAATCATAAAACTCAATCACCCCATAAATCTCAGCCAGCGGGACACCCAGCGCTTCACCAATGGCGGTCGCCGATTGCTGGCTGATATGTCCGAATTCTCGCTGGGCTTCGAGCAAGGCAGGCAGGAGCATGGTGCGCCCTTTGCCATAAAGATGTTCGAGCGTTGGCACAGGCGGCGCTAACCCAGGCTGCGGATTTTCCATTCGTCCTCCAGGTTTCTCCAGAATGTCAGGCTAATACGACGGCGGCACTAAACAACGAAAATGGAGTATGTAGAGTATAGCAATCCAATATACAGATGGTCAAGATGAATTTGGAAACGTTACCACATCATTTTTATCAGGTTTACCTTATTGCAGAGCAAGCCAACCCGTGTTAATATGTTGCTCAAAATGCCTGATTGGAGGTACCGTTCTGGAAAGCCTGAAACCGGGAAGTATAAAATGACGGGCGCCGGAGGAAAGACGATTTGTCGGATTCAGGTAAAGTTCGATGCATAAATTCACCACTCCCTACCCTTACCCAATAAATCTTTAGCATTGAAAGGATGTTTCGTATGGCAGCAGCTGAGTGCCCTTCCTGCGGAGCCATGCTAGAAGTGGGTAGAAAACCAAAAATCGGTCAAACGGTTCGCTGTTTTGATTGCGATACCCGGCTGGAAATTGTCTGGTTGGACCCCGTTGAGCTGGATTGGCCTGCGGAAGAATACGAAATGGATTACGAAGAGGAAGAAGATTGGTAAAATAAGTTTACCAGTTTTCAAGTCGGGTGGAACTCCAACCACCCAATCGAGGATTTTCCATGGACTACACGGCTTTTCGGGCTGAGAAGGATCATTTCTTCAAGCACGACAGGTATAGCCCCCTTACTCCCCGCCAGCGAAGAGAGTTTTCCGGGTTGGATTATTTCCCACCCAATCCAGATTTGCGCCTGATTGTAAATGTCGAACCTGACCCGGAACAACCTGAAGTGGTGATCCAGACCTCCACTGGCGACCAACAGGTTTACCGGCGGTATGGCACATTTACCTTTTCTGTGGAAGGGGGAAAAAACCGGTTGACTGTTTTTGTCAATGAGCACGGGTTTTTCCTCCCGTTTGTCGATTCTCAGGCAGGCAAAGAAACGTATGGCGCCGGGCGTTATCTTGAGCCGGAACAACTGGAGGATGGACGGCTATTGGTGGATTTCAACCTGGCGTATAACCCCTATTGCGCTTATAACGAAAACTGGTCCTGCCCGCTGACTCCCTGGGAGAACCGGCTGAAAGTGCCCATCCGGGCCGGGGAGAAGAACTTTCCCGGGCACCCGGAGACGGGATAATCGCCCATCTACGGCTGATGGATACGCGTGTCTGGCTTGAAGGCAGCCCACGAGAACCAGAAGTGATTGATGGCGATGACTTCATCCAGGCGGGCGCCGGCCAGCTCGCCGCTTTGCGCCACGGCCAGGGCGGTCCACTCACTGCCGGTTTCCTGATCAATGAATTTACCATCTACAATCTGGAAGGTTAATACCTGCTCTCCCAGGCGGCGCGAGTAGGCACGCGCGCTGCCGATATCGCGCCCGGCGGCAATCGTGGATCGATCCAGAGCCGAAGCCGTGCCGGGTTGCCAGAAAACCACGATATCCTGCCCGCCGACCACATCGTTCACTACCCGCACCTGCTCCAGCGTCTCATATGGATAGGCGACCGCTTCTTCGCCGGCATCGATGGTCAATACATAAGCGACCGGCAGCAGTGCGCCCGGCGTTTCTGGCCCACGATAAGCAAAAGGTGGGCGGTTGACATCATCATAGCCGATGTAAGGATTGGTGCCATAGGGTCTGAAATAGCCGGTGTCGCGGGATAACACCTGCCCCCGGGGAAAATTAGTTTTAAACTCGTCCCAGGCGATGATCGAGCCGGGATAAAACTTCAACTTTGTCCCAACGTATGAGCCAACGATCGCTTCACCGGTCGCCTGCTGCCACCAGCTTTCGGTCTGCCGATCGTACATGATCAGGTTACTGTATCGCAAGCGCCCGGTGGTGCCGAAATCTAAAACCTGCCCATCCACAGTGCGCTCGAAAATAATGGCTGTGTTGCATAACGGGCAGAAAGTGATCAGCAGCGGCAGCCCGCCAACCGTATCATTAACGATTTCATGCCAGGTGAGGATTTGCAGGGGGTATGCTCGCGCATCATCGCCCACCTGCACCAGGATCACCGGTTCCACCGGGGCCAAAAATTCGTCCGCCTCGCTCACCGGGATAAATTTTGGCTTATCGATGGCCGGAATGCCGTCTTTTGGCGGGCCGCCGGATAAAATTTCAGCATAAGGCACAGTGTGGCGGCTGAAATCTGTGCTGAATTCGAAGGCTGCCCCGGCGGGTGGTGGGTCAGCCAGGGTGGGCGTGGCAGTGGGGAGCGCCTGGTTTGCTTCCCCGGGTAAAGGGGCATCCGCAGGTGTACCCGACACTGAGTCGCCCTCAGTGGCGGCTGGTAATGGCGTCGCGGTTAAGAATTCTGGTTCGCCCGCCAGAGGCACAGGAGGTGTGCAGGCAGAAAGCAGCCAACCCAACACGATAAACCCGTAAATTATTTTCATCGGTATTTTTCCTACCTGTAATTCGATTCTCCACTTGTATTTGCCTGCCATTCATCAGGAACCGCCCCTGCAGGAAGGGAAAAATGAAGCGCCTTCCATCGAGATGGTTATACTTTTGACGTGGGGACGTGTGGCGATCTTACAATGCAGGTCTCGTCTGCATGTATGGAAATCTGTTTGCTCCCCGAAGATTTCGTGGTAGAATTTTATCCGCATACCCACCGGATCGTTTTGCCCTCGTAGCTCAGTGGATAGAGCATTTGCTTGCGGAGCAAAGGGTCGCGTGTTCGAGTCACGCCGAGGGCGCTGGCAACCCCCTTTTTCCAGGGGGTTTCTTTTTAATCTGCAAGATCGATTAAAATACAACCCGTTCAGGCGCACAAAAACGATTATGGCGAACAAACTTCAAATTCTGCTCACCAATGACGATGGGATCAGCTCGCCCGGGTTGTGGGCAGCCGCCGAAGCGCTCTCGACCCTGGGGTTTGTGCACGTCACCGCCCCGCGCCAGCAATACTCCGGCGCCGGGCGCAGTTTGCCTTCCAATTCGGACGGGATTATCGAGCCGCGCCAGGTGCGCGTGCATGGCAAAGACTGGACGGTTTATTCCGTGGGCGGCAGCCCGGCGCAGTCTGTCCAGCATGCGGTAATGGAAATCCTGCCGGAAATCCCAGACCTGGTGGTTTCGGGGATCAATTTCGGTGAAAACGTCGGCACAGGGGTGACGATCTCCGGTACGGTGGGGGCGGCGCTGGAAGGCGCGGCCTTGGGCATCCCGGCGCTGGCGGTCTCCCTGGAAACCGACCCGAAACACCATTACGCCGAAATAAGAGACGAAGATGTCGATTTTTCGACCGCCGCCTATTTCACCACCCTGTTTGCCCGCCTGATGCTGGAAAAAAAGATGCCGCCGGATGTGGATGTGTTGAAAATCGATCTCCCTTCCGACGCCATGCCGGAGACCCCCTGGCAGGTGACCCGCCTGTTGCGCAAGCCCTATTATGAGCTGGTACGCCCCAAACGCAGCACCTGGGATGTCCCCGGGCTGGTGGGGTACACCATCTTTCCCGACGAGTATTATTCCCCCGGCACCGACGCCCACGCCATCCGGGTCGCCCGGGTAGTATCAGTCACCCCGCTCAGCCTGGATATGACCTCGCGGGTAGACCTGGGGGAATTCGAGTCATTTTTGCGTTCGGCGCAATAATCCACGCCCGTAAAACCAGAAATCCAGCGTTATTCCGCCAGCACCCGGCGCATCAATTCATGCAAGGTGGGATTGGCGGCCAGAATGGTGATCGGCGGGGAATAGGATAACGGCCCGCCATCCATGGCGGTTACACGCGCCCCGGCTTCCTCAGCGATCAGCACGCCGGCGGCGATGTCCCAGGCGTTGATCCCCGGCTCCCAATATCCATCGAACCGGCCGGCGGCAATATAACCGAGATCCAGGGCTGCCGAGCCTAACCGGCGTACACCCTGGCTGCATAAGGCAAAACGACGATAATATTCCAGGTTGGTGGGGTTGGTGCGGATATCATACGGAAAACCGGTCACCAGCAGGGCATAATCCAGGTCGGAGACCGTTGAAACGCGCAGGCGCGCGCCGTTCAGCCAGGCGCCTTTCCCCCGTTCAGCGCTGAATATCTCACCCAAAGCCGGCGCATAAACCACGCCTAACTGGACCACCCCCCGCACTGCAAACGCCAGGCTGACCGTATATATCGGGATCTGGTGCGAATAGTTGACCGTGCCATCCAGCGGGTCGACGTACCAGCTATAATCCAGGTCGCCAGCAGAGACGCCGCTTTCTTCCGCCAGGATGTGATGATCGGGAAAACGCGCCTGGATTTCTTTGAGGATCATGGCTTCCGCGCGGCGATCCATTTCGGTCACCAGGTCGATCAGGCTTTTATGCTCCACCTGGTTGCTGAGCCCAAAACCCCGGCGCAGTAAATCACCCGCCTGGCGGGCAATGTTCTCCAGATCTGACAATACAGGTGTTGGCATGCAGGGCTCCTTAAAATTTCAGAATGCCGCAATTCTACCAATACCCGGCAGGTGATCACAAAGCTGGTGATGAATAAATCTATTTCGATTGGAAGTCCCCCGTATGCTTTTCCTTCCGGTCAGGTCGTGGGTGTGGGCCGAAAGAAGCCGAAAAGCCCCAGGACGAACACAAAGGCGCCTGTCAGGGAAAAAGGATCGTTGGCAAAAGTCCCCAAGGAAGGGGAAATGTTCAACCCGCCGCGCAACAACATACCCCACGGAGAACTATAAAGCAATACGAGCAAGCCAACCAGGATAAAGACCAGGTTCAGCCAGCGGTCGGGTAACGGTGTGCGCAAATAATCCCACACCAAAAAGATCAGGCTGCAGGCAAATACCAGATTCGAGACGATCAGCAGCCACATGGCGTTAACCGGTCCAAGCTCCCAATAGACGGTCTGTAAGTAATTTCCCAATTTTCCGAGAGCAA
>JAGUYX010000044.1 GCA_020061145.1 Anaerolineales bacterium
CAATATATGCGGGAGGGCCAGGACGGGCATCCCTCGCCGGGATAATCTCCGGATAACCTCGAGAGTCAGTGTCGCCAGGCCCAGGCTGAAATACACAATGCTGATCCAATCCACCGGCAGGATATACCGCCCGCCTGAATTACGGAACAGGGCATGCATGGCGATATAGGCCATTAATACGGTCAGCGGCAACAAACCTGCCAAGCGGCCAGTACGCCAGGCGACTGCCAGGCCCGCCGCCAGGAAACCCAGGTTGAGCGCCAGGGGCAGGATGGATTGCTGGAGCAACTCGCCCTGCCAGTCCTGGCGAAAAGGCAGGCGACGCACATAACCTAACGTGGAGCAACAGTCGAACCAGTAACGGTCGAACTCTCCATGCCCCAAAAAAGACAGGGTGCTATCGAAGCCCCGGTAGGTAGTGGGATACATCAAAACCAATTGGAGATTGCTGTTCAGGAAATGATTGGCAATAAAACGCGTCACCGTAGCCGGGTTTTCCTGAATGAATTCAGCCGTGGTCTCCGTGGCGCGCTCCACATATTCCTGCTGGGTTTCTCCGGGTAAGAACTGGTTATCGACCGCATCCGGCGAGGCGCTGTAGCGCTGTACCACCAGCTCAGCGCGGAAGATTGGCGAATCCAGAAAAACCTGTCCATATTTAAGATAATTACGCGCCACCCAGGGAGAGACAAACAAAACCGTTCCCAGCAGCAGCAACCCAATCCCCTGTGCAGCCAGGGATTTGTGCTTCCAGAGCAATGGAACGATCATCACCAGGGCTGCCGGGAAGACAATCCCGGCCTCCGGGCGGATCAGAATCAACACACCCAATACACCGCCTGCCAGGAAAATGAATCTTCTTCTGCGGGATGGCTGGCGTAACCAGGTCAGGATCAGCAGGATAAACAAAGCAATACCGGTGGCGGTAGGGACATCCGCCATCAAGATGCGTGAATTGGATATGGTCACCGAATCTGCCAGCAAGATGGCGTTGTGTTCGCGCACAATAATCAGGGCGGCTGCCATTACCCCGGCGGTTCGGCTATGCAGCAGGCGGGTTATCCAGAAAACGAGTACTGGAAAGAACGCCAGAACCAGCACCTGCAGAACCGCCACCTGTTCATAAGACTGGTCGCCCAGGGCATTGAGCAGCGCCAGGAATGCAGTGTAAGCCGGTCGCCGGGTGAAGGGTTCATTGAGCGAATTCAGCCCCGCGCCGACCAGCAGGCTTTGACCGGTGGAATCGTAAATTAAGGCGTCCGAATTGGGATACTGGGCGTAGTTTGGCGGGCGAGGCGTGGAGACAAACCAGTTTGGCGGCATGGGCGTTGCCAGCCAGACGAAAACAGCCGTCAGATAAATCACCAGGCTAATCGCCAGGTCGAGACGGCGTTGTCGGGCAGTCAGCCAGACCAGCCACCGGGCCTTTACTTCCACCTGGCGAAAAGCCAGCCAGATCCACACCAAACCCGCCAGCCAGACCAACAAGAGCTGCAACTCGGTGATTTGCACACCAAGGTCATTCCAGCCGAATGTCTCCGGAGAAATACCGAGGCGTGTGCGCGAGACTAACCACCAGATGCCGAGAAAGAATAAATAAATCCCCCCTGCCAGCCGCAAGAAAAACCGCTGGCGCTGATAAAAATGACGAAATTGCTCCCGCCAATACAAGGGGTATAAAACAAGAGTTTGCAGGCATAACCCGGAAATCAGGCTGAGCAACGGTCTCAGGCGCAGAAAGTAAGCCTGCGCAAAAGGTTCGTTCACTTCCGGGGCGAGCAAGGATAAATAAGCAAACAGGTAAGCGCCAGCGGCTGATAGCACGACCAGCCAGGTACGCTGCCGTGTGGTGTGAAAACGATTCTCCAGCCGTTCGACCAGCGAGCCCAGCCATGCCGGCGAATATAATGAACGCCCCAATAAGCCGGCAAAGACAAAAAAACTCCCCAGCAATACCAGAATCAGAAGCAGGCGCGCCGGAGAGAGGCCAAAAATCAGCTGGCGACCCGGCTCAGAAGGCGTATCCAGCGACAGCCAGATCATAACCAGGCTTTGTAAACCGGCGCTTAGCCAGTATATGGCAAACAAACGCCTTTTCCGCCGGGTTTCCGCGGGCAGGGTAATATCCTTATCCGGATTATTAATTGGCTGATCCATTGGGCGAGATTATAACAAACCTGCTGTTTGGCGAATGATTGACCTCACAAATAGATTAATAATCCATAACCACTCCGGTTCGCCAATAGACTTCTGGTAAGATAGACCATTCATCACACCCATTGAGAAGGCCTTCTGCAGAAACGTATGAAAAACACTGATAAACGAACGATTGTGATCGTCAGCGGGATTGGTATTTTGTTCCTGTGTTGTGTCTGCATCTTTGTATTCAGTATTGGCGCAGCAATCCTGGGTTTCCGGAATTACCAGTCGCAAGTTTCCATACCGGCGCAGCCAGCCCGACCGGAAGTCCTGGTCGAACCCCCGCCGGCTTTATCTGAACCCAGCCCGTTCCCGTCGCTGACTCCCATACCGGTTCTGCCTTCCCCGGGTGCAGACACCCTGCCAGAGACTATTTCAACCGACACGCTCACTGCACTGGAAAACACCATTGTGCCGGTCAGTGACCTGCGCGAACTGGCGCGGCGTCTGCAAGGGAAGGATAACCTGCCCCTGACTTTGGAACCCCCTGCTGAGCCCTTCGAGGTTGGAGACCGTAAAACTTTCTGGGTTACCAATGTCGATACAAACCACAATTTTCAGGTGGAAACCACTTTACGCTTTATTACCGAGCACCTCTATTTCTGGATCGAGGATGGAGTGCGCTATTCGGAAGATGAGCTGGCCCGGCTGGCGGAAACTTTCGAGGCTGAGATATACCCAATCAACCGGGCATTCTTCGGCAGCGAGTGGACCCCGGGAGTAGATGGCGACCCCCATCTGTATGTTGTGTTAGCAACGGAGTTAGGGAATAGCGTGGCGGGTTATTATTCCAGCTCGGACCAATATGTGCCTGAAGCGCATCCTTATTCCAACGGGCATGAAATGTTCCTGCTCAATGCAGATAACCTGTCCCTGGACGATTCCTTTACCTACGGAGTTCTGGCGCACGAATTTCAACACATGATCCACTGGTACCAGGACCGTAATGAGGAAACCTGGCTGAATGAAGGATTTGCCGAACTGGCGGCGTTTTTAAATGGTTTTGGCGGTGAAGGTACGGATACCTTATATGTACTCGATCCGGATATCCAGCTCACTACCTGGCCGGATAGCAGCGATACTTTGCCCCATTACGGAGGATCCTTCCTGTTTGTAAATTACTTTTTAAATCGTTTTGGGGATGGAGCCACCCAGGCAGTCGTCGGTCATGAGGCCAATGGCCTGCACAGCATCGATGCAGTCCTGGAAGAATTGGAAATATTCGACCCGCAGACCAACAAACCACTGCGCGCCGATGATGTGTTTGCAGATTGGGCTGTAGCGAATTACTTGCTCGAGCCGAATGTCGCCGACGGACGCTATTTCTATCGCAATTATCCACTGGCGCCATCTGTTGACCCGACAGCAACTGTAGATCGTTGCCCCACAAACCCTTCCGGGACTTCAGTTCACCAATACGGGGTCGATTACATACAGATCACCTGTGAGGGCGAGTATGTATTGCGCTTCGAAGGCGACGGGCAGGTCGGTCTGTTGCCGGTGGACCCCTACTCCGGGGAATACACATTCTGGTCTAACCTGGGCGACGAATCCAACATGACCCTCACCCGAGTATTTGATTTCAGTTCCACTGCCGGCACGCTTACCTTCAACTACCGGACCTGGTATGATCTGGAAGAGGATTACGATTACCTGTATTTACTGGCTTCGACCGATAGTGGGGAAAGCTGGGAAATTTTAAAGACCCCCGGCGGTACGGATGAGAACCCTTCTGGTAATAGCTACGGTTGGGCTTATAACGGGACCTCCGGTCTGATCCCCAGTTGGGTAGAAGAAAGCGTAGATCTTTCTGCCTATGCCGGGAAAGAGGTCTGGCTGCGCTTTGAATACGTCACCGATGCGGCAATCAATGGTCAGGGGTTCTTACTGGACGATGTTTCCATCCCGGAAATCGGTTATTTTAGTGATTTTGAAGCTGATGAGGGGGGCTGGGAAGCTGCCGGGTTTGTGCGCGTGCAAAATGTGCTACCCCAGACCTTCCAGGTATCGCTCATTATGCGTGGCGCGCAGACCAATGTGCAAACCTATTCCCTGGCTGGCGGCACAATGTTCGAGATTCCGTTTACGGTGGGCGGGGAGGTGGATGAAGTGGTGCTGGTGGTCAGTGGCACCACCCGCTACACGCGACAACCGGCAATCTATCGCTACAGTATCGTTTCTCAACCGTAGATAAGTGATTTAAAGACGAAAAGCGGAGCCCGCGTATGCCCCGCTTTTCGTTTAACCGGAGATTGCTTTATTCAGTTTCGGCACGCAGGTGAGCAAGCTGAGCTTCCAGCTCTGCACGCCGCTCATCTGCCGCTCGTTGGACTTCCTGTTGGATCGAGTTCACCCGTGCTTTCAGGCGGCTCTTGAGTTCGTTACCTGACATGGGCGCCATTAAAACAGCCAACCCGGCGCCTACTGCCGCTCCCAATACCAGACCCGTCAGGAAATTTCCCATTCGATCCATGCAGACCCTCCTGTACGATGTGGTTGGAGATCGGTCATTTGCTTGTTAAGGATGTGCGGCGCTGAATTTTCCCAGCCCAATTTTACTCGCAGGCGCTGGTTTTCACAAGCCCACATCACAAAACGGGTATTCATGCCGATATTCCCATTATAATGGGAAAATGTTCCCTGCCAATAGTTTTATGGGGAAAATCGATTCTTTTAAGGTTTGCGTAAGCTCCGCCGGCAATTTTGATGGAAATCACCTCCCCGGACTTTTATCACCTCCAGGCGCAAACCGGCTGGGCCAGGATTTTAGCGCGTTTTGCACGCTGGTGTGCACCCCTTCCTGAATGGCGGGTGCTGGATGCGGGCAGCGGGCCTGGATACCTGGCTGCCGTGTTTACGAAAATGGGGAATCGCGCCATCGCCCTCGACCTCGAGTTAACCAATCTATATCCGGAAAGGCTGCACCCGCTGGTTGTTCAGGCTGATCTGCTGTTTGCCCCTTTTCAATCAAGGAGTTTTGATCTGATCGCCGCAGCCAATGTCCTGTTCCTGCTTCCTGATCCCTTACCAGCCTTGTATGAGTTCCGACGTTTGTTACCTGAAAATGGAAAAATCGGCCTGCTAAACCCCTCTGAACAGATGAGCCAGTTTGAGGCTCAAGCGCTGGCAGACGCACACCAATTGCAGGGCGCCGAGCGGCAATCGCTGCTTTACTACGCTCGCCAGGCGGAAAAGCATTCCCACTGGACACTTAATGAAATTGAAAACATCCTGGCTGGGGCAGGACTCCTGGTAGAAAGAACTCACCTGACCATGGGTCCGGGGCTGGTGCGCTTTGTCCTCGCCGGTAATACCGGGTTTAGCAACGGTTAAGGTATACTTGTTTACGTTCCAGATTACCCGCGGTTAATCGGTAACCCTGCCCCCCCACATTTGCCTGCCAAATGGATCAAGATTGTGGAATAAGGGCTGGACCCAACCTATGCAAACTGAAGTTCTGAGCGCTGATTTCCCCACCGCCCTGGCACATGCCGCCGACGTCCTGAAACACGGCGGGATCGTGGCATTCCCCACGGATACGGTTTATGGGCTGGCAGTCCTGCCCAGCCTGGAAGACAGTATCGAAAGCCTGTATATCATTAAGGGACGGAGCCGGGAAAAAGCGATAGCCCTCTTGCTGGCAAACAGCCAGCAACTGGCCCAGGTAACTTTGAATCCAAATTCCATGGCGCGCAAGCTGGCGGAAAAATTCTGGCCTGGCCCGCTGACGCTGGTCATTCCACGCCATCCCAACCTGCCGGATAGTCTTTCAACCACCCCGACAATTGGCGTACGCGTTCCCAACCACCCGGTAACGCTCAGCTTACTCAATCTCACCGGCCCTCTGGCGGTTACTTCAGCCAACCTCTCCGGGCAGGAAAATACGCGGACTGCCCGTGAGGTGCTCGAACAGCTAAATGGGCGTTTTCATCTGCTGATCGACGGCGGTGAAACGCCGGGAGGCGTACCCTCAACGGTGGTGGACTGCACCGGACCACGCCCGAGTGTATTACGGGAAGGACCCATCCGTCTGGCTGAGATCGAAGCAGCCATCGCGTAAATCCCCGTTACAGATTTTTTTCATCGAATCCTTATCTGGATTTCATATCCGGTTTAGGAATTTGGATAAAATAAGAAGTGCATTCTCCTCACTGAAAACCGCTTCCCATGTTTGGCCGGAATCTGGGAAGCGGTTTATTTAACCAAAGGATCTTCCTGACTGAAACCTGTCAGGAAGATTTTTTTATCTATCCAGCCAATGGCCAGTTTGGTAACGCATCGATTTCCAATCCATCGCGAAATCCAGAGACGAACCGGTAATAACCGGCGGCGGCGATCATGGCGGCGTTATCGGTGCACAACGAAAGCGGGGGGATATGCACCGGTAGAGGCGAGCGATTGAGGATCGTATTGCGCAATGCCTGGTTGGCGGAAACACCGCCTGCAATAAGGATTTCCGCTGCTTGATGAGTTCGCGCCGCTTCCAGGGTTTTGTCTACCAGCACCTCGACCACCGCGGCCTGAAAACTGGCTGCCAGATCCGCCACCGGCAGAGTAGAAACGTGACCTTCCAGGGTGCGTACCTGGCGCAGGACGGCGGTCTTCAGACCGCTGAAAGAGAAATCCCAGCTGTTATCCAATCTTGAACGGGGGAATTCATACGCCCGCGGGTTGCCAGTTTCGGCAGCGCGCTGAATGGCTGGCCCGCCGGGGTAACCCAGACCCAATAAACGGGCGACTTTGTCGAAAGCTTCCCCGGCGGCGTCATCCAGGGTGGCGCCAAGACGTTGATATTGCAGATGATCCTGGGCCAGCACCAGTTCGGTATGCCCGCCCGAAACGATCAACGCCACCAGGGGAAATTTTGGTTCAGGTTGAGATGTTCCGGAATATACCCAGGCAGAATAAACGTGTCCCTCAAGGTGATTAACGCCTACCAGGGGTTTTCCACTGCCCAACGCCAGCCCTTTGGCCGCGTTCAACCCGACCACCAAAGAACCCGGTAAACCCGGCCCACGCGTTGCCGCAATGGCATCGATATCGTTTAATTCCACATGCGCCTGGCGCAATGCCTGGTCAATCACCGGGTAAATCGCCAGGACATGCTGGCGCGACGCCACCTCAGGAAAAACACCCCCATATTGGGCGTGCAAATCC
>JAGUYX010000215.1 GCA_020061145.1 Anaerolineales bacterium
CCGGTGCGGGAAACGCCCGGTCCTTCGCTGGATACCGTGGAAGCCATCCGCCCGGAAGTCTCGGTCTCCGTTCCACCCTATATCCTCGGCCCGGCGATGGGTAAGGATGGGGATAGCATCCAGATGCTGACCATCGTCCTGCGCCCCAGCGGAGACAAAATCCGCGACCAGTTACGCCTGCGGCAGGTTTACGGCACGCTGATTTCCTATCCTGGCGTGGACCGTTTTGCCTTCCAGATCTACGAACGCGGCCGGGGTTACCGCATCGAATTTCCCAATTTCACCACCCATTTTTGCCCAGAATTGCTGGAACGGCTGAAACGTTTTGTGGGTCAGGAAAACGTTCGAGTAGAACCCCTGACCATACTCTAGCGATCAGATCCAGGTGGGTTCATGGTAAACGCCAAACGTCTGGCGCATGACCTCCACAATTTCCCCTAACGTTGCATAGGCGTGCACCGCTTCTACCAGATAGGGCATCGTGTTTTCGCTGCCCTGGCAGGCGATGCGCAAGCGGTCCAGCGCCTGCCCCACCCGCCCGTTATCGCGGTTTTTGCGCAACTCGCTCAGGCGGTTCACCTGGCGTTTGTATCCCTGCGGGTCCATTTCCAGGATCGGAATGGTAACCGGTTTGCGGTCCTGGTAGGCATTGACGCCCACAATGCGTCGTTTATCCAGGTCGATCTCCCGCTGGTAGCGGTAAGCCGCGTCGGATATCTCGCTCTGGAAGAAACCTTTTTCGATGGCGGGAATGACGCCGCCCAGCTCTTTTATCCGCCGGAAATAATCCAACGCCTGTTTTTCCATGCGATTGGTCAGCGCTTCCACAAAGAAGGAACCGCCCAACGGGTCGATCGTATTCACCACGCCGGATTCTTCGGCGATAATTTGCTGGGTACGCAATGCTACCGTAACGGCATGTTCCGATGGCAGAGCCAGGGCTTCATCCATGCTGTTGGTGTGCAAAGACTGGGTGCCGCCCAGCACTGCCGCCAGCGCCTGGATGGCGACCCGGACGATATTATTCTCCGGTTGTTGGGCGGTCAGGCTGACGCCGGCGGTCTGGGTGTGAAAACGCATTAACCATGAGCGTGGATTTTGGGCGCCAAAAGTCTCACGCATCTCGCGCGCCCAGATACGCCGGGCAGCGCGGTATTTGGCAATTTCCTCGAAAAAGTCGTTGTGGGCATTAAAGAAGAAAGACAGGCGCGGGGCGAACTCGTCGATAGCCAGCCCGCGGTCGAGCGTCCAGCGCACGTATTCCAGGCCATCCGCCAGGGTGAAGGCCAGCTCCTGGGCAGCGGTGGAACCGGCCTCGCGAATGTGATAGCCGGAAATGCTGACCGGGTTCCAGGCAGGAACTTTTTGTGCGCCGAATTCGATTGTATCCACCACCAGACGCATGGAAGGCTCCGGCGGGAAGATAAACTCTTTCTGGGCGATGTATTCTTTCAGAATGTCGTTCTGGGTGGTGCCGCGCAATTCATCCAGCCGCACCCCCTGCTTTTCGGCGACTGCCAGGTACATTGCCCAGATTGCCGCCGCCGGTGAATTAATCGTCATGCTGGTGGAAACCTTATCGAGCGGAATGCCTTCCAGCAGTATTTCCATATCCTTAAGCGAGGAAACCGCCACCCCGCATTTACCAAACTCGCCCAGGGATTCGGGCGCGTCGGTGTCATAACCCATCAGGGTTGGCAGGTCGAATGCGATGGATAAGCCGGTCTGCCCCTGGTCGAGCAGGTACTTAAACCGCTGGTTGGTTTCCTCGGCGGTGCCAAACCCGGCAAACATGCGCATGGTCCACACCTTGCCTCGATACAGGGTGGGGTGAATGCCGCGTGTATAGGGATATTCACCTGGAAAACCTAAATCTTCCAGGTAATCCAGTTCGGCGGTATCCAGAGGAGTGTATAGCCGTTCAATCGGTTCGGATGAGGTGGTGATAAATTCATCCTGGCGTTCGGGAAAACGGGCCAGGTTATTCTGCAGCGTGGTTTCTTCCCATTTGTCTTTCCCGTTTCGCAACTCTTGCAGCTTTTTCCGATCGTACATCCCGGTTTCCTCCAGGCGTATGGAGTCGCCTAACTTGTTTGAAATAATCTGCTTTCAGTGGAATTATAGCATGCAGCCGATTGCCACCCCGGCGAGCGTAGACAGGCCTGGGAAAATGAAAAAGGGGCGCCGGTGATGCGCCCCATGGCCGAACAGGTAATTTACAGCAGCTCAGTCTTCGGACTTGGGCGCTGCTGGTTTTTCGCTACCGGGTTTTTCCCCGCTGGTTTTTTTCTCGGAATCGCTGTTCGATTTTGCGCCGGAATTCATCCCGGAAGGAGAACGGTGGTCGGTGGCATAAAATCCGGAACCTTTAAATACGATTCCCACCGGCGTATATACCTTGCGTAATTGCCGGGCGTGACATTCCGGGCATTCTTTCAGTGGAGCTTCACTGAATTTTTGTTGTCTTTCAAACTGCACACCGCAGTTTCCGCAACGATACGTGTAAATTGGCATTCCAACACCTGCATGCAACTGCCGCAAGAAACTCTGGCGGCATATTCAATGGGACAAAACACGAACGCAATTATAGCGCGCTTCGAATCGATTGGCAAGAAGTGTTCCCGGGGATTGGCTGAAAGAAAATTAATCCAAAAATGGATAAACCAGCCAATCCCTGGGGATTGGCTGAATGAAAATTAATCCAAAAATGGATAAACCGGCCAATCCCTATCGCAAATCGCCAACTTTACACATTTTTTATCAAAACATTCGGCGATTTGCCTGTCTACGGGGTGGAAAGCGGCAGGCTGAATGAAAAGATACTGCCTGCGGGGGTATTTGCATCCACCCAGATTTCGCCTCCATGGGCTTCGATCACCAGCCGGCAAAACGCCAGTCCCAACCCGGTGCCATGGCGTTTTGAGTTCTGGTGGGGGACTTTCCTGAACCGCTCGAAAATAGCCTGGCGAAATTCTTCGGGAACGCCGGGCCCTTCATCGGCGACCCGGATTTCCAGACAATTATCCCCTCTTTTTGCTGCAGAAAGGCGAACTGTCCCGCCGGGTGGGGAGTATTTCAGGGCGTTATCGATCAGATTGGAAAATACTCGCTCGATCTTTTCCGCATCGACCCGGACTTCGGGTAGATCCGGCGGGATTTCATTCCTTAAAAAGACCCCATATTCATTCGCCAGAATCGTATGGTCTTTAACCACCCGGTTGGAAAGCTGGTAAAGGGAAAGTCCTTCGGGGTGCAGCTCGATTTCCCCGGACTGCATCCGGGAGATTTCCAACAAGGAATCGATCAATCTTAACACTTTCTGGGCGTTATTCTGCCCCAGGCTGAGCGCCTGCACCGCCAGCTCATCGTGAATGCCTTCTGCTTCCACCGTTTCAGCCAGAATGTCCAGCGCGGCCCGTATGGCGGTCATGGGCGAACGCAAATCATGAATCAGGGTATCGGTAATGGTTTCCCGTGTTTGCTGGATTTGCACCTCTTCTGTGGCGTCTCGCAGGACAATCATCGCTCCAATCACGCGCCCTCCTCGCCCGGGCACCGGGATCAGGGAACGCTCGAGAATCCGCTCCGTCCGGGAAAGTGCCGGGGCCAGCCTGGTCTTCGGGCTTTCCACAGCCAGCCCCCGCTCCAGCCGGGAAACCAGGTCGTGCGCCTGGGCAGGGGTATAGCCGAGAACATTCAGGACATGGGCGGGCAGTTGCACCAGCGGTTGGCGGTTTATCTCGACCTCCCCTAAACCACAATATGTGTTAAAGCGCTGGTTGGCGACCACCACTCTGCCCCTGGTGTCCACCACCAGGATACCTTCTTCGATTGTATTGAGAATGGTAGCCAACCGGTCGTGGGCGTCCAGCACGTCATTGAAAAGCAGAGCATTTTCGAAGGCGATGGTAATCTGGGCGAGCAAGGCCTGCAGCAACTGGATTTGCTGGGCAGCCAGCGAACGCTCACGCTCAAACGCCAACAAGATCGCCCCCAGGCGCTGTTTGGTCGTCTCCAGGGGAATAAAATAGCCCCCTCCGCCTTCACCGATGGACAGTTCCTGCAATAAAGCCGGGTCGCTATCCGGCGCTTTGAGAATATCGATATTCAACGAAATGGGAATCATCTTTTCTCGGAGCGCCGGGGAGAGCGTTTCTGGCAAATGTGTGTGCGGGTCTGGCGGAAACAGGCGCTGGTATTTTTCCAGGTTTTGATCAAACAGGTAAATCGCGGTTTCCAGGGGTTGCACCGCCGAGTCCAGCGCTTCTTTGATTACCTGCAAAAGGTGATCCAGATCCATACTGCCCACCAGGTGAGACGTCACCACAAACAAGGTGGATTGTTCCCGCAATCTCCGCTGCAATTCGGTATACAACTGAGCGTTATGGATCGCCAGGGAGGCGTAATTCGCCAATTGGTAAACCAGGGTAACTTCATGCTCTCCATACGCATTTAGCCGGGGACTCTCCAGGGTCATCACACCCTTCACCTGCCCTTCATAGATAAAGGGAACGCTGAGCTGTGAGCGGGTTTGCCCGGGGGTGAGATTAACGAATTCCGGGTCCTGGGTGACATCGCCGCGATTGATCAGTTGGCGCTCGCGAATACAACGCCAGGTGATGCCAGACTCAACCGGCAGGGTTTTCCCTTCGAAATCGTATCCGGCAAAAGCCATGATTTCCAGCGCGCCTTCCGCGAGGTGGTACAGGCAGATACAACCCCAGGGCGAAGCAGTAAACTCGAGGGCATGCTGGAGAATGAGCTGGAAGACTTGTTCGGTGTCGAAATTCGCCAGCAATTCCTGACCAACAGCTTCTAAAATCGTCAGTTGTTTCGCCCGGATTTCCAATGCCTGGTCGGTTCTGGCATACAAATAAGCGTTCTGGATTGCCATGGCTGCCTGGGAAGCCAGGGTCTGTAAAATCTCCGGTACCTGTGCGTGGGGCGGTTGCGGGGAGGGATAAAATACGACCAGATACCCCAGCAAGCCGGCAGACGTGGATAGTGGAAATTCACTCCAGGCGAGTATTCCGGCGGATTGGGCCAGCGCGCGTTCTGCCGGGCTGAATGGGGTGGCGCTCAGCTCGTAATAGTGTTCCGGTTGGGCGGTTTTTTCCCGGATTTCGCTTTCCCAGATCGCGTTGAGTAAGTCTGTCAGCGTATTTTGCAATTGGGGCGGTATCCCGGTCGCCGACACCAGCTCAAAGCCGTTACGGTCATTTTTCAGGAAAATGGCGTTCTGGCGTGAATCAACCACGCTTTCGATTGCCTGGCTGATCTCCGGGAGCAATTCCTGCAAATTCAGCGAGGAGGTGAGCCTGCCTGACAGTTTGTTAAGCGTTTCCAGTTGTGCGCTCCGTTGTTGGGTCTGCTCGTAGAGCAAGGCATTTTCCACCGCCACGCTCAACTGCCCGGCGATAATGGTCAGGATCTGTAGATCGTCGGGGCTGAACTCGACCTTGCGCGATATAGAAAACACACCCAAACACCCGACGGTTTGCTGCTCGCTGATTAAAGGCACGCCCATCCAGGAAAATAGAATATCCTCTCCCACGGGCATACCTGCCCGCACCAGCTCCAGGTGCGCATCCCGCCCGATCAGAATGGGTTGCCCCTCCAGAATCACATGATCGGTGAGGCGATCGGCTGTGGGTCTGCGTGCCCAGTTCACCCGCTGACCGTGCTTTACTGCCAGCGGATACCATAATTCTTCGCTTTCCCGGTCGAACAGGGCAATATAAAAATTGTCGACCCCGAGATAGCCGGTGACTTCCTTCTGAAGAATGGTGAGCAGTTCTTCAAGCTGGATCGTGGCGCTTAACGAACGGCTGACATCCGCCAGGATAGATAGCTGGCGCAGGCGCTGTTCGTATAACCAGCGGTTGATGCTCAGGCGGTGCAGCGTTAATGAAAATAAGGCCAGGATGCTGAAGAATGCAACCAGGAAGGGATCGCCCAGTTCGGGGAAAAATAGCGTTACCCCCACCAGCGCCAGCAAGGACAGTCCACCCAGCAGCGCTACCGCCCGGCTTCTGCGCAGGGTTTCTGCCGTTCGTTTCCCCCGCCGGAAAGGTAAATCCATGACCAGGAGCAGACCCTGCACCAGGCCAAAGACTCCCCCAAAGAGCAACAAATAAAGCCATTCTCCCGTTGTGTAGGTTCCCTGGAGTCTATCCGGGACGCCAAAGAGCAATACCGTAATTCCCAGCGGCAGCAGTTGGAGCGGAATTTCGAAGAAGATCCCGCCGGGAGTTTGTTTTTCCCCTCTGGCCGGTCGGTTCTGCACCAGCAGGCGGATCAGGCTGCCAGCCAGCAATCCCCACAGCGCGGCCAAAGTTGCCGGCAGCACGCCGGACGTAAAAGTCAGGGAGAGCGTTATGGCGGAAATCAGGGTTAATCCGATTCGCCCGGCATAAACCGGAATTTGCATCAACAACAGCGTAAACAGGCCGCCCAATAAAACCGGAAACCAGGTCACAGGCGCAGAGGCGGTATGCCTGAAAATATTGACGGTTAACAGGACGGTGAGGACCCAGATCAGCGGGCGATAGAGTTGGGTGGGGTTGGTGCGGAAGGACATTTTTGCCGGTCCAGGCGGGTGGTTTGATTCCGGCTCAAGGAGCAGGTGTAGGGGTGCGATCCTGTGCGGGCGTTACACCCGGGGCAACGGTCAGGGTCCGGGTTCCGCCCGGGGTGCTGCTGGCGGTGACCTGCAGGTAAACCTTCAGGCGCTGGGTGGCATATTGGATCCATTCCAGCGGGACAAGTTCTTTTTCTTCCGCAAGCAGGCCCTGCCAGTCTCTGATTGCCCGCTCGCTGTCTTTTGCCTGATCGTAGGCCAGCCCGCGCCAGTAATACAAACTGATGCGTTGTTCCGCTTCGAGCGCCGGCGTTTCCAGGCTGGTGTATTGGGCGATGGCCTCTTCCAGCCTGCCGGCGGCGAACAGGGCGCGTCCCAGGAGCAACCCGTTATCAAAATTTCTTTCTCCGTGCTCGCGCACCTGCATAAAATCATTAACTGCCTGTTGTCCGTTACCCATTGACAGATAAATTGTACCCCTGAGCGTAAGCATTGCCGGGTTTTCTTCCAGTTCCAGCGTTTTCTGAACTGCCTGCAAGGCGTCTGCGTATCTTTCCATGTCTGCATATGCCTGCGCCAGCAGAGCCCATCCGCCCGGGTCTTCCGGATGAAAGACGCTATAGATTTCCAGGGGTTCAACTGCCAGCAGGGGTAAACCACTTAACAGGTAGGCCTGGCCCAGAGCCTGATAAACCGGCAGCAGAGTCAGGTCGAGGTTGTAGGCCGTGAGGGCCGCAACCAGCGCCGTCTGGGGGTCTTGCAACGCCAGATACGCCTGCGCCTGGTACAGATATCCCAACGGAGACTGCGGCAGGATTTTTACCGCCTGGTTGGCGTCTTCCAGCGCCGGGTCCGGTTCATCGCTTCGTAAATAATAAGCTGCCCGTTCCAGCCAGGCTTCACCCAAACCGGCATCCAGGTGGATTGCCCGGTTCAGGTCTTCCAGGATGGCGGCATCCGGGTCAGCCTGCAGGGAAACCCTGGCTCTACCGAGGTAAGCCGGGGCGAAATCCGGGTTGAGGGATAACGAGGCTTCATATGCCTGGAGAGCCTGATCCGGTTGCCCCAGCAGGCGGTAAATTTCTCCGATCAGATACTGGATATCCGCCGCGCGGGTTTCGACTTCTGCAGCCTGGGTCAACAATTCCAATGCCAGGCTCAATTCGCCGCGCTCGTACGCGCGGATCCCCGTACGAAAAGCCTCGCTGATGGGGTGAGGCGTGACCACAAAGAGCGGGGTTGGCGTGTAGGTCGCTTCCAGGAGCATCGCCAGGGGCGTGGGGCCGGGATAGGTGGGTGTGGGCGAAGGAAGCGGAGTGACGGTCGGCGTGAAAAATAACGTCGGGGTCGGCGACCAGGGCACCGGCGTGACGGTAAGGCGGGGTGCAAACGGGAACCAGCCCTGGTTTTGCGCGTTGACCATACCCAGGCTGAGTAAAAAGCAAAGCGCTACTCCAGCAAGAGCCAGGCTGACTTTATTCCGCCCGGGCAGAGCAGTTTTTTCCAGGTCACCGCCGGTTTCAGGCGGCGTTTCGAGCGACCATTTCCGGGGAGTGGGCAGGGTTGGAGGTTCCGGCTCGCCTTCAAGGGAAACGCCAAGACTGGTTAATCCCCGTTTTGCCGTGAGGTTGCCCGGGTCGTATTTCAATACCTGTTGCAGGCAATAAATACGCTCCTTTTCGCTGCGCACCACCGCGCTCATCCATAGCCAGGCTTCGGGATCCTGGGGCGTCTGGCGTAACACCTGAGCCAGTAAATCGCGCCCCTGTACATTTTTCCCACTTCGAATTGCCTGGATGGCCTGCTTGAGCAATGGGTTTTCATTCATGGTAGTCTGCCTGCAAGGCGAGTGTAGCATACCGTGCCTCGGCGAACAAGTGGAGGGATTGGTATAATCGCCGCCATGACTCCATCACCCCGCATTTCCATTTCCTTAATGCTCTTAGCGCTGATGTTCACCTGGGTTCTCTCGGCGTGCGCCGGCGTTCCTGCGGTATCCAGCCTGACTCCCACTGCTTCTGCAACCGTGGCGCTCACTCCATACTATACGCAAACGCCCACTGCGACCAGCCGGGCGACCCAAACGCCGCGACCCGAAGTAAATATCTTGCCCACGCCCACCCCGTTTATTCACGTGGTGAAACCGGGTGAAACGTTAGGCGGCATCGCCCTGTTATATGGCCTGGAGACAGCCGACCTGCTGGCAGCCAACCCGGAGGTAAACCCCAACCTGCTTTCGATCGATACCGAGATTGTCATCCCGCTCGGCGAACAGGGCGAAGCGGCCCTGCCCACCCCGGCGCCTTTGCCGGTGGAACTTGGCGAACCGGCCTGCTACCCCACTGTCGCCGGCGATTTATGGTGCTTTACGCTGGCACGTAATACCCTGAATCAGCCTGTAGAAAGTCTTGGCGCTCAAATGGTTTTGACCGACTTAACCGGCGCGTCGGCCGCTACGACCCACGCCTTGCCGCCGGTCAACCTTCTGCCGGTGGGCAGCCAGCTTCCCCTGGTAGCCTATTTCTCCGCTCCGGTGCCCGAAGAATATACGCCCGTCCTGCAACTCTCGACCGCTTTTCCCGCCGGAGACATCAGCGGGCGTTATTTGCCGGTCGAAATGAACCTGGAGGATATCCAAATCGACCCCGCCGGGATTCATGCGACGGTAACGGGAACAGTGCGGCTGCTTGCCGAAGAAGCGACCTCCGCTTCGATCCGCCTGGCTGCCATCGCTTATGACCCGGAAGGCCGGGTCGTGGGGGTCAGGATCTGGGAAACCCAAACGACGGAAAACACGGCGCAGGCAATCCCATTCGATTTTACGGTGTATAGCCTGGGTGAAAAAATCGAGCGGGTCGAAGTGTTCTCCGAAGCCCGCCCGATTCCATAAATCGAGTTGAATTAAGTCAGGGTGAATTCCAGATAATGTACTGGTCTGCCACGCAGTAACGGGAGGCATCCACGAATAACAGGCACACCTGGTAGGGGATGATGGTGCTGTTTTCCGCCTGGATGCCGGGGATCTGCAGGGCGGAGATGCCCTCCGCATTGGAAGCAGGCATTTGATACGTTTCTCGCGTGCCATCCGGTAGGGTGACTTCCAGTAAAGGTTGCAGGTTGATCACGGGCAGGTTATCCTGGGCAATCCGGGCGTAAATCACCTGCAAATCATCCGGCGGAATGGCTGCCTGCGCCTCCCAGATGTGGATACTCACCGAGGCGGGAGCGCCGGCGATTTGTTGTCCTGCCTGGTAAAAACGGCGATAATAATCCGTCCCCAGCGCTGCCGGGCGAATTTCACCGCTGGCAATCACATAGTCCAGGCACATATGCTTAAAACACTGGCGGATGATTTTCTGTTCGGGGTCGCCATAGAAAATTTCGGTAATCGGTTCGCCGGTGACGGTTAAATCTGCATTATTGCGGATGAAATCCCAGAATTCGAGGGGGATATTATGACCGAGAAGATTATCGAGCTGGTAGAAAGTGAACCGGCTATCCTTCACTGCCGGAACGGGCTTCTGGGCTGGAATGCCGAGTAATTCGGGCAGGGGTTGCCAGGCGATGCGGCCCGGCGTTTCGGGGTTAACCTTCATCACCACATTTTCAAATATGCGGGTGGCGCTGCCATTTTCTTCCATTGCCAGCGGCACGAGCTGGTTCCCGGTGACTGCCTTGCCCAGGCGGCTGGTCACCTGATCGAACAGCCGGATGATGCCCGGAGAGATCGGAATAGCTTCTTCCCGCCCCCCGCTGCCCCGTTCACTGAAGGCCCGCTGAATTCCCAGGGGAAGCATCCGCACGGTATGCAGCGGATCATTTGCCGCCACATACAACCCGACATTTTCGAAGAGCATTTCGAAACGGTTAAACTGGGCGTTGTAACGAAATTCGGTCAGTGGTTTGCCGGCGACTTCTGGCCCAAGTTGCTGGTAATACTGGTAAATATAGTCCGGGACGGGATAACCATGGATGCTCGCCTCACCGGTAATCTCGGCTGCTGCTGAAGGCGCCACGGATGGAACCGTTGGCGCAGGAGCCACGGCTTCTTCTGGCGCGCCGTCTTTGTTCACCAGCGGCATAAACGCGCCCGGTGTGGCAGACTGCGCCAGCGCCGCAATCGAGACAACGCTGAGGATTACCAGAAAAAAAGCGGCAATCAGGAGGGTTTTTGAGGTGACATGTACAGTTTTTTTATGCATAATGTACTCTGGCCAGATCGACTGACGGCGTCGCGTCGAAACTTTTCCAGG
>JAGUYX010000034.1 GCA_020061145.1 Anaerolineales bacterium
AATAAATAAAATAGGCATAGACCGCGGCGATGCCTGCCGAAACCAGCCCGACGGTTTTGGAGAACAAACGCTCGCCGATCAGATAGACAAGATAGGGATGCAAAATGCCGACCAACACCGCCTGGATCAAGCGGGCCAGGATCGGTTGGGGGCCGAATATTGCATAAACCAGCACCAGGTAAAAGGTATACAGGTAACTCCAATGGGCAGTCTGCTCGCCGGCTGCCGTGGCAGGCCACCAGAAGCGATCAAAAGTGAAGCCATATCCGCCGAGCAGGCGTAGGGCCAGGTTGTGATAGGAAACCTGGTCGTAAGTTCCCGGCAGAATACTGACGGAATTTCCCATAACCAGGGCAGCCATCAGACGCGTCACCACCGAAACGGCAAAGATCACCCACAACAGCTTCCAGGTAGATTTCAACAGGTCTTTCAAGTTCATCTCAACTTTGAGGCTCAGTAAATGGCTGGTAAACCTGATCCATGGAGCGCAATACAGATTGCCAGTCATATTTCTGCTCGGCCAGCAGGCGGGCGTTATGCGCCAGTGTTTGCTGCAGAATGGGGTTTGCCATTAAGTCCAGGACAGCCTGGGCGAAATCCTGGGGGGTATCGGCGACCAGCACCTCCACACCTGGACGGGCAGCGATGCCCTCCAGACCCACCGTGGTGGTTACTACCGGCATGCCGAATGCCAGGGCCTCCAGGATGCGTACCCGCATGCCCCCGCCTGCCCGCACCGGCACGACCATCAGGGCAGCCTGGCTCAGGTAAGGCGCCAATTCGCGCACATACCCCGCCAGCGTAATTGCCTGAGGCTGGGCGGCAGCGATTTGCTGAAAATCAGCCGGTGGGTTTTTGCCGATAATGGTCAGACGCGCCGCCGGGTTCTTTTGCTGCACCAGCGGAAAAACTTCTTTCAGGAACCAGCGAATACCGTCCGCGTTCGGGGGGTAATGCAGAGTGCCGAGCGTGACAATCTGCCCGGAGCCGGGTGTAAGCTGCAGCGGCTTGGTCTGTTGTGTATCTACTGCGATGGGTATGGTGAAAATCGTGCTGGCGGTTTCGGTTAGGTGATCATGCCCATTGTGGGCGAGACCATTCACGGCTTGCAACAGGGCGTTTTTATCGATCTCGCTGACTGCCAGGGTCCGGTCGCTATATTGCACGAGCTGACCTTCGTAGGCTTTTATTCGCCGGGCTTCAAGCGCCAGCACCGGTTTCAAGATCCAGGGAGCGGTCAGGCGACTGCGCGCCACAATCGTCCAGACGGCGTTATGCGCATCGAATACCCGCAGCGGGGCTGCAGGGTAATTTTGCCCATCCAGTGATTTTCCGGGAAATAAAAATTGCCCCATGCTGAACTGGTCAGCATGGATCACCTCGAATTTCTGTTCCGCCAGCAGCCGGGCAACCAGCCGGCGCATTTCGGGCAAATCATCGCGCTCGATCAAAAATGGCCGCCCGGTCAGGTTGCTGCGGATTAGATACCCCACATCTTTCAGCCGGGATCTGCGTATCGGCACCGGATAAACCTCGGCGCAGATCTGCTCTAACCGGGCCAGGTGAGGTCTTTCTTCCGGGCGGGTAAAAGTGACCAGAGTGACCCGGTGCCCGGCTCCCACAAGATACCGCAGCACGTGCCAGGTTTTGACTTTAGGCCCCGAATCGGGCGGGTAGGGCACGATCTGGGTCAAAAAAAGTATGCGCATAGCTTAATCGGCCTCGAAGGTGACCGGCGCCATCCGTAAATAGGCGGTAGTGCGCTTCTTGCGGGTGAAATCTTCAAAGGCATTCAATACCTGCACTTCGGTCAATCCCATCTGGCGGGCGACTTCCTCCGGCGAAACCCCGCTTTCCTGCGCATACCAGAGCAGGTCCATGGTTTCGAATGGCATGCGGAAGAAAAACTCCTCCTGGGTGCTGGGAGCGCTGTAGGTATCGGAAGTGGGCGGGCGGCTGCGAATATCATGAGGAATGTCCAGGTATTCCGCCAGCTGGTAAACCTGCGTTTTATACAGGTGCAGCAGGGGTTTGACATCCGCGCCGCCGTCCCCATACTTGACAAAGAAACCCTGTTCGTGCTCGTTCCGATTGGCGGTGCCCACCACTGCATAATTGCGCAGCTCGGCATGGTAATACAGGTACATCATGCGGGTGCGTTGTTTGAAGTTTGAAGCGGCCACAATCTGGAAATATTCTGCCGGCGGCAGGCGATGGCTTTTTTCCTCGCCCTCCGGGGTGATAATCGTCAGTTGAAATACATTTAAGGTGCGCGACTCCAGCGGGCTTTGCGGTAATACAATCTTGGCCTTATAACCCAGGGCGGCGTCATACTCCGGAAATACTCTCCGGATGGCTTCATCACGCCTGTGGTAGCATCCAAATCCTTCCAGCGCCGGGGTGATAATTTCCAGGACAGGTTCGACTCCCAGTTGGGCGGCCAGCCGCCGGGCGATCTGCTCGCTTTCCGGGTCGGAATCTTTTTCCGGCAGGAGCAGCGCAATCACCCGCCCGGCGCCGAAGGCGCGCACACACAGCGCCAGGGCTACCGATGAATCAACGCCGCCGCTTACCCCCAGCACCACGCCGCGGCGTTTCATTTGCCTGTAAACGGTTTCCTGTAACAGGCTGACCAGCCGTTGGGTTTCTTGCGCCGCATCGATTTTCAGGACGTTTTTATCAAAAGGCATGTTTTTACTCCTGAAATGCCGGGCGGGGTACACCGCGCAGATTCACGACTTTGACATCCAGGTTTTCTTCCAGGGGTGGGGCCAGGTCTGGC
>JAGUYX010000168.1 GCA_020061145.1 Anaerolineales bacterium
CACCGGTTGGCCGGTCAGCGCCTGCACCTGGGTTATTTGTTCTTCCGTGAGCGGGTGCGAGAAGTTGATCAGGATCATGACTGACCCCCGGTTTTGGCAGACATTCGAGGGGGCAGCAGCTGGCGCGCCAGCTCGGCCAGCTCAGGGAAAAGCAATTCTACCTTTTGTTTAAGCAGGTTGGCATTGCGCGGCGAGATGCGCATGCCACAATGGGCGATATCGTTGCGAATATCCCGCAGCCTGTTCCATAATGCGCATAGCTGATCAACTTCGGGTAAATCAGCGATGGGTTTTTCATAGGGGGACCTGTACTTGGGTTTTGGATCTGGCTTGCGTTTTTCAACCACGGTGTTAAGCGCTTTTTCCAATGCATCCCGGCCGTTTTCTAACTCAAACATGGGTGCGTTGAGCCTCCAGGCCAGCAGAGAAATGACCCATTCTCGCGCCAGGGTGGCAGCCTGGATCACATGCCGTCGCTCCAGGTACCAGTGGATTAGTTCGAGTTGGCTGTAAAGACTTTCTACCTGGCTGGTTGATTCTGTAGGATCTTCGAGGGCAAACTGGCTGTACTCATCGACAATCTGGGAGGCTAACAAGCCAAATGGGCGGGCGGTTTTCTGGATGACCGGAAGCGCCTGTTGTATCGTGGCGTCCAGTTGCGCCGCAGATTGCATGATCTCCAGTGGCCGCGCCAGGCGCACCGCCAGGGAGATGGAGCGGATGGCATCCGCAGCGGATTCCAGGTTCTTGCCTAACGCCCTGGCTTGCAGGTCGCGGCCCATCTGTGGGCCGGAGGGCATACCGGCTTGCAACAGACTGGCCAGAGCGTGGCCGTCGCCGGTTTCTACAAAACGATTGGTGGCGGTCAGCCAGTCCAGCAGGGTGACGAAGGGGGTCAGGTCGAATACGGGTGTGCGGTTAGTCTCAGTGTTACGTGCATCCCATGCGCCGTATAACACACCAGCTACCTGGATCTGGCGCGCCGAGCGGAGAAAGGCAGCCGCCAGGAACACCAGGAAAGGCAGCGAGCGGAATGAGTTGGTGATATCGAACAACACCTGTTCGCCGGGTTGGATCTGGGCGGTCAGCGCGTCGAAGATAGTCCACAGGTCTTCCTGGGTATGGCCTTCCGGGATGGGCGCTGGGCGCAGGCGCTCCCCCAGGCTTTCTTGCAGCGCCTTCAGGTTGGCATGCTCCTGCACCTGCGGGGTAACAAATAACAGGATTTCCTCGAGTTGCGGGAAAAAATGCGGTAAGGCAGCGGCGAAAAACCGGGTGGGGTATTCTTTCCCCTGGTAGACGTAGATGGTTTCGGCATAGTTGTTAATGCCCAGAAAAGTGAGCGCTTTCATGGCTTTTCCTTCATCTCCAGCAGAACCCAACCGAAGGGCGCCACGATTTGGGCTACGTTCTGGCGCACGGAGACGGCCACCCGGCGCGAGCTGGGGAAGTCGGCTCCCGGGCGGCGGGGCGGGGCATTCTTTCCGGCGCGGTGCAGGCGAAAATCGTGCACCAACTGCTCGAACAGGTTCTGGTTGGCCTGCAGATGCGTCCAGAAGGTTTTACCGTCCCACCCGGCGCCCCAGCCGATCTGCACCAAGGCCTGGTTCGCCGGCAACCGGATGCCGGTCAACTGGCGGTAGAACTGGGCCACACGGGTGGCGCCTTCTGCTTTTTCGTACCAATCTACCAGCTTCTGGATGCGCGCCTGGCTGTGCGCCTGGGCGCGGAGCATCAGCTCCTCCAGCCAGTGGCGGCGGTTGGCAAACTTCAGGCTTTTATCTGCCCAGGGAGCAAACAGGGTCTCGTCGATCTTAATCGTGCCGTGCAATACCTGGTCGCCGGAGAGGACCTCCAGCTCTACCGGAGAGCCAAGGCTGCGTTTGGTGAGCACCTGGGCGTTCGCCAGCACCAGACCACCCCCGGCTTCGGTTGGTCCGTGCAGGTCGGAAACCTGGAGCAGGCGCAGCAAATCGTGGTTGGGATCTTTGCCAAACAACTGGCCTTCCAGGGGACGCCCGGCCCAGGATTTACTGCGCCCGATATCGCCGCGTTCCAACAGACGCGTTTTGACCTCTTTCCAGCCCGTCCAGGCGAGGGCGGTGCGCAGCGCCCCTTTGAGCGAAGAGCCGGGGATATAGGGGCGGTCGTAGACGTCTTTGATGAAGGCGCGCACTTCGGCAAAGGTCTTGCCCGAACGCGGCGCGCCGCGCAGCACGTACCGGAAATATCGCGGAGAGGCGTAATCCTGGTCGGTGAGCAGACTCCCGGGCGGGGGGTAATGTCCGCTCCGGTCGGCCAACAGCCCCTCCGCCTTATCTTCCAGGATGGCATCCACGTTCAGGAAGTAGGTCTGGTTCGCGCGGACGGCAAATTCAAACCCCTGGCGCAGGACATTCCCGTCGCCGATGTGCACCGGCGAGAGGGTTCGTAAAGTGACTGCATAGACGCTCATTCCGGAACTCCTTCCACATCCAACCCGACGGCGACGGTTTGCCCCAGGCGGATCACCTGGTGCTTGAGCGGGTCAGGATCTTTTTCGTAGCCTGGGCGCGCATCCGGCAAAGCCCCGGGTGTTTCGACCGCCAAAGGCCCCAACACCGAGCCTTCCACCACCATGGTCACTGCCTTGCGGCGCTGCCCGCTGGAGGCCGCAGATTGCAGCCAGCCCCCGACCGGCTCGAGGCGGTAACTGGCGTTGGGCGCCGTCAGGCAGCCGATTTCTTCCGGGCGCGGGTGGTAACGGCTGAGGTTGGTCCAGTATTTACCTGCCGCATCGGGCAGCTCGATAGTTCCCCAGGGTTGGATCTGGCAGGCGCCCAGCCCGGCGCTGCGTTCCCCACCCAGCCCGCTGACTGCAAGATGTTCAAGCAGGTTGCGGAGCGTAAATCTCGCCTGCGGGTCGTCCATCAGCCAGTGCACCCCGAACCACAGGCCGCATCCGGGGGTATAGGCGACCTGCCCGGTGAAATAGATTTGCGAATTCTGGGTATGACGTCCCAGGACAACACGCGGGCGTTTTTCGATCTCCCACACCTGTGACTCCCCTTTCGCCATACTTTCCGGCAGTGCGGCAGCCTCCGCGGCGCTCAGCAGGAGGGATTTCTTCTGTAATAACCTGCCGGAAATGTACAGGTCAGCGAGGCTCTCCCCGTTTGCCAGCCGCCGGAAGACCTCCGTAGAGACGAAGGCGATGCGTTTGCGCTCTTTCGGGCGCAGGGTGGGGTGACCTGTTGGCGTTTCAACCTGCCGGAGCTGCGGGGTGGGGAAGAAAGCCACCTCACCGGCAAACGGGTAGGTGGAGGTGAGCAGGAAAGGCGGGTTTCCGGCCCGGAAAGGTTCCAGGAATTCGTCGGCAGCCAGGCTGCCCTCCAGGGCGACCAGCTGGCTCACCAGGGCGGAAAACAGGCTGTCGGAGTGAAAAATGAAATCGGTTTGCTCCTGACCCAGGCCGTGCAGTCCAAAGTGAAAGCCGCCGCCCGTGATTTTCCACGTTTCCAGTTGCATGGCGGCTACTCCACCGGGATGGCTTGCTTCAACCAACCCTGTAATTCGCCGAAGGCTGCTGACAGCTCCTGGAGAGAATCGAAGGTGTCGAACTCGATTTTCCGGGAGTAATCGTCCCGCCCGCGAGCATAAACTTCCAGGTTGGCGAAACGCACTTTGCCGCTGCCCCGCGAGCCGGAGCCGCCCAGGTAGTCGTCCTCGACCAGTTGCAGGGCATCGATCACGGTTTTGAAGCGGGCGCTATCGGCGGCTTCATAGATGCCGAACACCAGCTCCAGGGGCTCGAAGACTGCGCCGGCGGGAACGCGCTCCAGGGTGCGCGGTGTGGCCGCGCTGGTCACCCGGTCGATGGCGACTTCGGTTTTCAGTTCGGCAAAGCGTAATTCGGTGCGGGCGCTGTCCAGCGCGGAGGCGCTTTCGTCCCCCAAACTGACATCCCGCACCAGCAACCGGGTGGGGCCGCTATAACCGATCTCCGCCGGGACGCCGAAGATGTGACACACCACACAGCCGCCATCTTCCAGATACTCATCCCTGGTTTTGCAGGTGTGAATGGTAACCTGCCCGATGCGGTTATTCTGGCGTTTGCCCAATACTTTTTCCGTCAACGAGCGCATTTTACCGCGCAGGCTGGAGCCGGGGATGTAAGGTCGTTTGGTGAGCGGGTTACGGATGACTTCCTTATCCAGGCCGCCGATTTCCAGGCCAGCGCCAGCGCCGCCGATGTGCAGGCCAGTAAGCGCTTCAATTTTCCCGGTGATAAACACGCGTCCGAAGAGGTTAATGTCAGTCATGATTGGCTCCTTTTTACGATCGGGTTAATTTCGCCCACCAAAGGCGCGGTGGTATGCAAGAATAGCTTCAAAGAGGTCGACGAAACGTTGAAAACGTTCGTTTTTCACCTCGGTCTCAGCCGCCCGTCCCACTTCGTCAATCGCGGCGTTGAGTACCTCCCGTAGATGACTGACGGAAGCATGCCGGTTGGATTGGTAGTCGAGTTTGGGTTTGAGCATGTTCAGGCGGCGTTCGGCTACCTGGGGATCGGCTGACCAGAGCGATTCAATCCGGCGCACCTCGGTAAAGATGCCGCGAATTTGCGAACGGGTCAGCCCATCCCTGACCAGTCTTTCGGCCACGCTGTTGGCGTAGCTCACCAGTTCTGACCCGGTTGGGTCGGCGTTCATTACGGTTTGGATTGTTGTCATGATTCACCTCCAGTTATTGGGTTTCCGGTTGTTGGCTTTTTCGGGTTTCCAGTTGCGCCCAGCGGGCAGCGGCGCCCCACTGGTTTATTTCGGCGTAATCGTCGCCCAGCTCTGAATGTAACTGGCGAATGGCCTGCGCCAGAGCGGGGTTGCTTTTCTCGTACTGGTCCGCCAGGCGAACCAGGCGATAGGCGCCGCGCCAGATCCATGGCCCCCAGACCGGGCGGCCTTTGATCCGGGCAGCCTCCGCTTCCGCTGCCGCCAGCTGGCGCAGGATCTGGATCGGGCTGCGTGGTCCTCCGGGTTCGGTTTCACCGCCTTCCAGGAGGGCGACCAATCGCTCCTTTTTCACCCTGATTTGCTCGAAAGTCTCCCAGCGCCAGGCAATATTCAGGAAGGAGAAGGCGTCTTTGGTATTGTCTGGGTGGTCTTTTGCCCATTGCAGCGCCTCGGCGGCATCTTCGGCGGCCTGGTAAACCGGGTATTTTCCGTGGATAAAGGCCATCCCGCCGGAAAGGGTGAGTCCGGGATGGTCGCCCGTAAATTGCTTGAAATCCTGCCGGATTTGCAGCGCCAGAGCGGGCACTTCATTCCAGGGAGCGATCAGGAACAGGTCGTCGCCGCCGGAATACACAGCGTATATATTGTCGCTGGCGACTTCCGCCAGGTGCTTGACCCACCCCTCGAAGAACAGGGAAATCTGGAAGCTGAGCGTAGAGAGGCGCGCCAGGCTGGCACGGTTCTCCTCCGAGTTAGCGAGGAATCCAAAAGAAAAGATTTCGCCGAGGTTATCCACGTCCATGCGGAGCACGCCCAGGCGATGAAAACCCCCCGCAAGCGCCTGCAGGTGGGTGAAAGTTTTCGCCTCGCCGGGTATGGCAGGCTGCTCGCGGCGGTCGGTTTCAGTGAGCCTTGCATTGATTTCTTTCGCTTCAGCCTGGTTCCTGACCATTGGCGCCTGGTTGACGGTGTAGCGTAAAGCCTGTACGGCAGGTTTTCCATCTGTGGATGGCCATTGATCCTCGGGAACATCTCCCAGCGCCCAGATCACCACGTATTCGGCATTGTGAAGCTGGACCGGGTCTGTGGGCGAGTTGATAAATGCGTACTCTACACCGAAAGCTGCCAGGGCATCGCGAACTGAACCCTTCGTTCCTGGTTTTGGTTCTCCAAATCCCAGGGCGAGAAACTGTGCTTTGGGTAGTTGTGCCCCAATCTCCTCCGCGAAAGAGGAGCAGAGCATACAGATTTTTATCGACTCGCCTTCTTCATCCCGGATATCCTTGACCCTGCGGGCGTCATCCCCGCACACGGAGCAGGTATCGTCCGGATTCCCACCGAATTCTGGCAGCTCGAAGACCCGGGAATAAATATCCTCACCCAACTCAGTATAACGTTGTTGTTTGGCGCGTCCCAGGTCGGTGTGCATGGCATCCCAATATTCGGGGAAATTGCCCAGTCGAAAGCCCTCGAAAGGCACCTCTGCGCAGCCCAGCGCCAGATAAAGCTGGGGACCATGTTGTTGTAAGAATATTTCGCTCACCTTGCGTTTGATCTGGCTGAGCCGGTCCGCCGCGCTCAGGGGCGCCAGGATGAAAAAGTGCCCGCCGCCGGTATAAATCACGTTGGTGTAGGGCAGATCAAGCTCGCGCAGCAGGTAACGCAATACCGCTTCGGTCAGTAATTGCAGGTAAAAGGATCTGCCGCGTAATGTGCGGGCGGCATTTTTGGACGAGATGGTGTACAGGAACGATTGGATCCCGGAAATATCGCCGCCGATCAGCAGGGCAGCCGGCTTTTTTAATTCGATCTTACCGGCCTCGTCGAGTTTTTTGGCGAAATCTGCCTGGACCAAAGCGAGATAATTGGGAATCTCATCCGGCGAGCGCTCCGCCAGGCAAACCGCCAGGGCGGCGGTCATGCGGCTGTGGTCGAAAAGGGAAACATCCGGCAGGCTGTGGTAATAGGCGGAGGGCACGCACCAGGTCAGTCTTTGCATGGCGACGAGTAAGTTTTCCAGGTATACCTCCGCCTGGTCGATCGGATTTCGGGCGGCGGCGCGCAATTGCTCCACAAGGCGCTCATATGCCTCCCTGGACGACTGTTTATTCATTGGTTCTGTGGGAAAGATATGCTCCTTCCCCAGCTTCAACGGCTTGAGTGGTAAATAATGGGTTGGACCGGGCGCGGCTTTTCCTCCAGTATCCAGGTGATCAAATATGGAAATCATTTGTTGCGGTGGGATGGCGTTCTTGTCAGGCGGATCGGCGCGTTCTCCGGCGCTGAGCTTATCTGCCAGGGCAACCAGTTCGCTGAGGCCAGGGTTTTCAGCCGGCGAGCGTTGCGGCTGGTGGTGATAGGCGCTGTGTAGCACAGTCGCTTTATATGGGGAAGGCACATATTGTTCGGCGAAGTAAGCCGTCCAGGCGGCGTGCACCGGTTGGCCGCTGTCTTCATGCCCTTCCGGAGGTTTCCATGGATCCGGGCGGGCGCGCTGCTCGATCTTGCCGATATCATGGAGTAAACCTGCCAGAGCTGCTTTGAATGTTCGTTCCTGCATAGCTTCTCCTTTTAATGTGTGCCCTGCCTCCCACGATCAAATCCCCCAATAACTTTATCGCGGGAGGCGGGATAAGCAAGTTTATCGTGTATAAATTTGCCCGTCATGCGGGATTTCCCCTATTTTCCAGTTCAAAATACAATCCTAATAAGGATACCAGTTGGGTGCGGTTGATCGGTTGGGTGGATTCCCAGTGATCGGCGGCTTTTTGGTAAGCCGCGCGTAAGTGTTGTTCCACGGTACGTGGGCTGAGATATAAACGTGAGGCAATTTCCGTATCGCTTAACCCTTCGCGCACCAGCAGAGTCACCACCCGGCGTTCGGCTGGTGTCAGGCTACCCAGCACGAAACTACGCATAAATTCCAGGCGTTCAGTAAGCTGCATGGATTGGATCGACCGGACTGCCGTAAAAGGATCGTCCACGTCGTTCAATCTGAGCAATGGCGGTGCGAGATGGCTCCATAGAATCACCGGGATGGGAATCAGTTGCACATCCTCACCAGGCTGCGGGTGCAGGCGCCGGCTGGAAACAAACTCCGGGCTGGAATGCAGGTACCACAGGCAATCATGTTCATCAAACAGCATCTGAGCGACGACCATGCCAAAAATTGCCAGAGATTTTCGACCACCGGCAATACATACATGGACACGGTAGCTTTCGGATTTCGCCTGGCGAACCATCTGGTAGAGCGTGCGAAAGCCAATTTCCACCGCCTTTTGTGAGTCAATATCGGCCAGAAGTGAATTGTCTGAATTTTTGAGCGGCCAGAGTCGAAGCTTTGCTTTACCCGCATGCTCATCACTCTGGAACGCGGCTTGCAGTACATTAACAGCCAGTTGAATTGTCGAGCCAGGGGAGTTGGTATGGCATACCCATACCTGTGTGATCGGTTGATCCTGCCACAATAACAAATCCAGCGTGGCAGTGACCACCTGGGGTTCGGTGCCAAGGGTGGCAATGAGTATGCCACGGCTGTCAGACAAATTATTCCCCAACTAAAAACCCCCGGAATACAGTTTAGGCGACAAAAACCAGCCAGTGCAGACTTAACTTTAGCCCAGATACAGCCAGGATGTCAAGAAAATTATGCTGAATTCGCATAAAAATTAAGGGTGATTTTAGTCAAATTTGACCAAAAAGTTCCGGTGCAGTTTTGGTGTACGTTTTTGGGTGTTTTCGGCCTGGTCGAAATTACTTCATTGGATTCAAAGGAAGTTGGCTGGTATGGTCTGAGAATTTTGGGATATGTATTGACATGTGAAGTCAGGGATGTGCGGGTTGAAGGCTGTAAAAGTGAGTAATCCTACGGGGGATCGAGCGCAACAACAGCGGTAATTGCCGTTGAGGGGACATACCCAATGAGCAGTTTGTTCTACCGGAGACACGTGTAGTGAATATCCGTGTTCAAACAGGTCTCCGGCAGGGATTCAACGTCCTACGGAGAATTTACCTCCACTTGTAATCCTGTCTTTTCACCGTAATAGAAATAGTCGGCTGCACCCGGGCTCCCGTCACCGCTGTTTTCCGATAGCCAACTGGTGTTTATAAATAGTCCGTGCTTCAGATGCCTCCGGAATTTTATGACTCTTCCAACACCTGGATAATCTCGTCCGCACGATAAATGCGATTGCGGGCGTACCAGGATATGTGGGAAAGGCAGGGTGTCTGCCAGGCTCGCCAGCCTCACCCAGGCTGGCGATCAAATTTGTAGACCGGTCGATGCCCGAGCCTCCCTGGCGAGGTATTGTGTGTTTATGGATGAGTAGTGGGGGAGTACTTGGTAGACTAATGACCGTTTAAACCGCCCGCTTCCCATTAGCCTTCAAACCCATGCGTCTTGAATTTCAGCGTATTGCAATTCTCGCTGACAATCCTGACGACATTTTCAGGTACGCCTTCTGGCACTTCGACCGATATCTCCAGGGTGATTTTTACCTCCGAGCCGACCAGGCCAGCCAGGTGGGCGATGACTTCATCAGCTACACGCCCGGCGTCCCTGCCCAGGCGCATCGGATCCAACTCCACTGAGCCATGGAAGCGCCGCAAAACGACTTCGACCGGAGGGACATTTATGGTGCCCACTCTCCCGGATGTGCCGTCGCCCCCGGTTTCAGGTGCTTCTGGGGAAAGATATCCAGCAACTTCTTCCTTCTTGCGCACCTCCTCTCGCTGCTTTTGAGCCACTTCCGGTTTGACTAAAATACTGGAACCATCCAGGGTGATATTGGGCAGGTTCCCTGCTTCGAGACCGATATATATTCCATCTTCTCGGACGGCAGATGCATAGGCAAAATAATCCCGCCAGGTGAGCGATCCTACGCCATTGCGAATCGCATCGACCAAAACCTGCACATTGCGCAGGCGGGGGAGATATAAATATGAGGCCAGGTACTCCCAGAGTTGTTTAATGGATATATGTGGCTGATCTCTCCACAGCCAGCGATCCAGTTCAATTCGCAGAGTCGCGGGGGACCACTGGGTAATAAGCTCCTCATCGCGCACCAGTCTTCGAGAGGCGCGTTCCACCAATCCTTCGCTGCCCTGCAAACGGGTAGCGATCCACTCCACCGGACCGGTACCTTCCTGAGACGGTACAAGCAGGTGGCAGTAGGTTTCATTCAACCGGGCTGCTATGGTTTCCTCATATTTTTTAATCTGATTGGTAACCTGCCGTTTTTGGGCCACATCCAGGTTAAGATGATCTTCTTCTTGATTGATGGAAGTCCAGGCCAGCCAGAAGCGCACAGCTTGCTGCAGTTCTGCCAGGCGCTCGCTATCGGCGGCTAGAAATACCAGCATATTACGATAGATGCGCGGGCTGTTCCCCCGTCTTTCCAGGATTTCCTGCGCTGTTTCCAGCGCTTTGCTCACCCCATTCCTTGCTCTGTGAGGGGCATCCGTCCCCAGGATGACCAACCGGGCTTCAGGCTCATCGGGCACATCACTGCTATTCGCCGGGATTGTATGCACACCGGCAAATTCTCCCCGCTCGCGCCCCACAGAATTGCGTACACGACGGGTGATTTCATCTTCTACCAGGTGCAGTGAACGATCGTAATTCGCCGCCCGGTCAGAGGCGAGGCGGGCGATGGTGGGGCGAGTATCAAACCAGTAGCGGCTGGCATCGGAATACAGGTAGGTCAGGTCTTCGGATAGCCGGCGCAAGGCGTCGCCAAACACCGCCGGGGTCTCACCGGGTTGAACACAGCCCAGCTTGATGCGTACTTCCTCCACGCCACGCGTTTTCTGAGCAGTCACAGAGGGGGCGCTGCCGATAAATATGGTGCGGGCGACTCGCCTGCATGCTGAATATCGTCCCAGGTTTGGATTCTCCCGGTCCAGAATCATTGGACGGCTGGTCGAACCATCCACATCTTTATCCAGCACCGCGCCCCAACCTTCTGGAAGGTAACGTGTGATTTCAAAGCGAACCGCGGTGGAGTCGATGGGTACCAGGCCGGGCATGATCAACAGCGAATTGTCATTGCGATCCCACAACTCGAAAATAATGGATGCCATCAAACGCAGTACACCACGTGTTCGTTGGAAGCGATCCAGGGTTGACCAGTCTTCGTATAAACGGTCGAAAAATTCTGGATGGATCGGGTAAGCGGAACGCAGACGCTCTTCGTAGCCTGCTTCCCGGCATTCGCTGGGGAATTCCGCACGGTTATTCTGGTACATCTCTGAGAAAGCGCGGCAAACTGCATCACGGCCAGCGTAATCGGAGATCGGCTGGAATAATCTGCGCCGGACGATCTCAAAGGACTCTGTTGCGGAAGCCGGTTTCCACACCGATTCAACACGAGAAAAGACGTTCTGGATCCGCTCCAAAGCTGCTCGCCCGCCTTCGCCGCCAATTTCGATATCCGAGGCTGGAATGGAAGCCACCACCAACGTGTTCCGGGCTGCTTTGGCAGCTTCGGTCAGCGATTGGGCGAAGGTCATGTTGGCGTCGAAGCTTCCAGAGGGCAGGCCATCTTTGCCGTAAATCTGGCGGGCATATGCCACCCATTCGTCAATCAATACCAGCGCCGGACCGTACGTCTCGAAAATCTTGGTGAGTTTTTCGGAACCTGGGCTGATTCCTTCCCGGTCTTCCTGTACCACCAGCGCGTACGCTTCCTGGCCTTTGCCGCCGGCTGCATCGCCCAACTGCCAGGCCATCTCTCCCCATAAGGTGTTGATGACCGTCCCATCCGGTTTGGTGCGCGGGTCGGCAGGGCTGATTTGAGTACCCACCAGGACGGCGCGCCTGGCTTTAGGCAGCATAACCTCCTCCTGATCTTTGAGGATTTCAGGTACGAGCAAATCCAACCCGGTTAATTCCACAAGCTGGGAACCGCCCCCGAACAGGTGATAAAGCGCCAGCATGGAGTGGGTTTTCCCGCCGCCGAAATTGGTTTGCAGCTCGACCACCGGGTCGCCGCCCATTCCAAGCAGGCGTTCCCAGGCACGCGAAAGCAGGCGCGTAAGCCCTTCGGTGAGGTAGGTACGGCGGAAGAATTCCCTGGCATCCCCATATTCCGCCTCGGCTTTGCCGGTAATCACCTGGAAAAGATCGGCTGCAAATTCTGCTTGTTGAAAACGTCCAGATCCTACATCCGGGTGTGGAGTGGCTACCAGCCGCCAGGGTTTCAACCCGCCTGGCGTGCCGGTCTGGACCACAGCGGCGCTTTTTTTCAATTCTTTTTTCGTCTCGGCTTCGAAGCGCTGGCGCAAAAGCTCCTGGCTGAGCTTTTTGAGATCGTCCTGGCCCTCACCTCCGGTCATGCCTAACAGGCGCTGCATGGTGTCCAGGGCGCGGTAAGCATCTTCAGCAGTGAACGCCCGTTGGTGCGCCCAACTGTTACGCACTTCACGCAGCTCGCTCACATAACTGCGGCCGGTGTAACCAAGCTGTTCCTGGAAGACATCGTTCCAGACGTTGGTCATAATCGTCAGAATGGCCTGAACGTCCAGATGCTCGAATCGCTGCTCATCGGTCAGTTGTGCCCAACGCGTTTCGACGCGTATCGTCCCACGCAAGGACTCTTCCACAGCCAGTTTCCACCAGCGTGCCCCGAATTTGGAGTGTAACTCGCGCAAAACGTAGGGACGCAGGCCTTTGAGCAACACTTCCAGTCCCGTGGTTACGATTTCAATGTTACTGCGAGCCATATCACCCCTCTACTTTCTTTAGCGTAAAAATAATCATAACCTCTCCATTGAATATTGCTCATCGATAAATAATCATCTCATTATTCGTCAACTTTTGCCAATCAACAAGTTTTATAATCGCTCGTTGTTTCGAATGGCTTATTTAATCCTTTCCGTCAATCGATAAAGGCCTCGGTCTACCCGGTAAAATACATCGCGATAATCTTGCCCTACTTGTGGTGCTGCCCCACCGGGGTGATCTTCTCGCATTCCTTGGAAAATGGCTGTATACCCGTTCTGCCATTCTTTTGGACTTAGTTGTAGGTATTCTCTTATGTCTTTCCGCGTAAATGTTCTGTGCCCGGCTTTGTTTAGCGCCAGGGCAGCTCGAAGGATCTGGGCAGCATGTGTTTCGTCTGTCTTTAGGGGACCAGGATGATTTAACTTCGGATTCATACGAGGCGGAACCTTCTGAGCAATTTTCGAGGGTCTTGTTGTGAAAATAAACACTCGGCCCGGTAAAGATCTTCTGGCGTTCGAACTCCGTTAAGCAAGCACCGAATTCCTGAATCAAGCTATTAATTCTTTCTTGCGCCAGATTGTTGACCATCGCTCACCTGCATTTCATAAAGCCCACACCTACACCAGACATCTTGTATTTAATTATCAATAGGCGCTCTGTAAACAGGGCTATCTATTGATGAACCACGAATAGCACGAAGCTGCACAAATATCTTTAATTCGTGATTATTCGTGTAATTCGTGGTTCCATCCAACCGTCACCGGATAATCCGCTTCCATTCCAACTTGCCGACCGAGCCAAAATTGATCAGCACGCCTAGACGCAGGCCAGTGGCTTTCAGATAATTCAAAAGCTGCGCCTCTTCAACCGCTCCCATTGACGAGATTGCTTTCAATTCTACGATAATTTTTTCGAATAAGATCATGTCGGGCATGTAGTGATGGCGCAGAGGTTGCTGCTTGTATGTAATTTCTACCGGCACCTGTTCTTTGTATGGGATATTTCGAAGTGCCATTTCGATGGCCAGTGCATCCTGGTAGACGCTCTCCAGAAAGCCGTTCCCCAACTGGTTATACACCTCCATTGCCGCCCCGATGATTTGGTAGACTTCTTCTTTATACAGCAGCTCCGTCATTCAAATTATCCTATCTAAACCACGAATAACACGAATTCCCACTAATTTTCGAGATCGCTTTATTTGTGTAAATTCGTGTTTATGCAGTAGTCCGTCAGTAAATACTCTATCCAATTAAAACCACGAATAGCACCAATCTCCACTAATTTTCGAGATCACTTAATTCGTGCCAATTTGTATTTATGCAGTAGTCCGTCAGTAAATACTCTATCCAATTAAAACCACGAATAGCACCAATCCCCACTAATTTTCGAGATCTTTTTATTCGTGTAAATTCGTGATATTCGTGGTTCACAACAACCGCCCCTGCTCCGGCGGGCGCGTGCTCCTCGCCATTTCCTTCAAGCGCGGCCAGGCGACTACCAGCATGTTATACCCCAGCGCATCCTGCGCCCAGCCTTTGCGCTCGCAGATCGTATACAACCGGTAGGCCAGGTCGCGGGCTACCTCGCCCAACCCGCCCAGCCGCGAGAGCAGCAGCGCCGCCCCCTGCTCGCCGTGGGTATCCAGCGCCCGGATCAGGTACTGCACCGCTTCCCAGGCAGTGGGGCGTTTATCCTGGGTGGGATTCCAGTCTTCTTTCAGCTCCGTCCGTGAGAGCAGGCGCACCTTGCCGGCGCGCGCCACCAGCACCCCGGCTTCTGCCAGCCCGCCCACGCTGGTATTCTTGGCTTTGCTGAGCGTCTCTGCCACGCCGTAGGGCCCCTCGTTGAAGCCGTACTGCTCGTACCAGGCCAGCGCCCAGCGCGTGTCGGCGTCGTATTCGCCTTCCTGCTCGGACAGGAATTCGTCCAGCGCCTGGTTGATCAACGCCAGGGCAGTGCGCACCGACATTGGTGATCCGTCTGCCTCTAGTACTTGTGTGTACCGCGAGAAGACAGCCATTCCAGGCCCGATAGCAGCCTGAGCTAGATCAACTGGAGCAATGCTGCCATGCTGGAGTTTCCGAAGGGCCTGGGGAAGCTCGTGCTTTAGAGACGCCAGAAAGTCACGACGGGTGGCGGTGGGAGCGTCTTGCGGTTTTGTACGACAGACTAGGACGATGGAGGAAGCAAGTGCATTGGTACCTTGCCCAACCATTCGGCTACTCATTTCAGTTCTCATTGGCCAAGTACCAGTTATTTCAAAGCCGCTTTCAATCAAACCAGCTAGCATCGTCTCCCAACCAGTCGAAGCGCGCCCTTTTATTGGTGATGAAAGATCTTTATCATTTTCGCTCTCGGATTGTTTAAAAGCATAGTAAACTGTGATCGGGTAACTAATAATGGCATTTTGGCGCAAGTTATGAAATGTTTGACGTAAACCATCCTCAAAAAATTTTTCCGCATCTTGTTTATTTCCATTAAAACGATAGGAGGTGGCAACCAATTCCTCGTTTTTAGGAACCGCCATGGTTGAAAATAACTCGGAATATATCGACCTCAGAGGTCGCCTCAACCACACATAGAAGAAATCCGATAAATCGGCATAGGCAATATTATCGTAGTACGGCGGGTCTGTTGAAATTATTGGCGAAATCTGTTCCGAAAATCTCCTGGCATCTGCTTGTCTGGCGATCCCTCTTGTATAGCGAGGAAAATCAAATAACGCCGAAACAAAGCTATGCATTAGATTTTGAAGCAGAACGTTCCACGACCCTGAACTATCTCCAAGTGGATTGCCCTCTGCATAATCCCACACCATAGGGATAGCTTGCCGAGCAAATAATTGTCTCGGACATTGGGCAACAGGTTCCCAGCGATTCAGTGCATTGCCAAGATCGGCTTGCTTGTCTAAAATAAACGCTAGATAAGTTGCTACTGCATCGGCGTACGCTTTCGGGTCACGGTCGGGGCAAGATTTCTGGCATATTTTCTGGTGCACTTCGCCTACCAGGTCGCTGAAAGTGGTCAGGGCTGCTAACTGGCGAGGCGTGAAGAGTTCATACCAGTGGGTGATGCCATATCCGCGTCCGCTCACTAGGGTGGGCGTCTCTGTATTCATCTCCTCTTCAGGCATCCATAGAGGCTTGGCACTTTGTGCAATGCGTACCTGAACCTCGCTGGTAGGTAGATAAACACGACCGCGCGTCCCATCGGCAACGACAGCCATCAACTGCGCGCCGTTCCGCTTGGATTTGAATTCAGCCCGGATTGCTTCTTCGGGGGAAATTTGATCACAAACCAAACAACGGAATTGAGCACCTCGTCCAATTTTTGAGGAGGTTGGAGGCGTACCCGGTTCGGTCTTTACAGTGAAATTAATACGTGCAGGTTGAATAGAGTTGTCTATGTATGGCTCAACCCACGCCTGTCTCCCTTTTTTGGAAGACAAAATAAAAGAAGCCGCCAGTGGCATTTGTGCCCCACAGGCTGGATTCGGGCACTTTACCGTTCGCGCCCAAAGCCAGGCAATCACAGTCAGCTCATCGCCGGGTTTCAAGCCCTGAGCTTTCAGGTCGGGGCGCTCGTCCAGCAGTTCCTGGGTAATCTTATATTTAGGGTACAGGTGCCCGATCCGTTTTTCGGCCTCGTCACGCATCCACTTTCCGTAATAGCGCACGTCCTCCGCCAGGCCTTCGGCGCCTTTCCATTCTTTTTTCATCAGGCTTAATTGCTGCTCTTTGTTCTCAGGCGGGTGCACCGGCGGCATGCCCGCAAACCTGGGTGGGATTTCGATCAAGGCTTTGTTGATCAGCACCGCCACCGGGTTGAGGTCGCTGGCGTAGGCGCGCAAGCCCAACCGCTGCGCCTCCAGCGGGATCGAGCCGCCGCCGGCGAAGGGATCCAGCACCGGCGGGGCTTTGGTGGCCAGGAACTCGCGGATGGCTGCTGAGCGATGTTTTTTATCGCCGCTTTCCGGCACCGGCTCGCCCAGGTCGCGCGCCACGCTGCGGGCGATCTCCAGGCGGGCTCGATCCAGCACGTCTTCGTTGTTGATGTTCTCCCATTTGACCAGTTCTTCGATCAGATCGAACAGCCGTTGGCGCTCCTCGTCGGCCGATTTTTCATCGGGCATATATTCGCTGGGGTCGTCCACCAGTTGGGCGAACAGCACCGCCCGGCAGGCGGCCAGGGGGCGGCGCGCCCACCACAGGTGCAGCGTGCTGGGGTGCCCGTGGCGGATGGATTTCTCCCGGGCGGATTCTTTGTTGATGGCGTCGAGCGGCAGGGCGACTTCGATCAGTTTTTTGCGGTAGGTCATACTTGGGTTCCTGTATCCATTTCGTCCGGTACTCGCGGGAAACCCTCCCGCGGGAAGTTATTGCGTGTTTATGTCGAGCATGGTGACCACGCCGGCAGAACGCTGGCGCTGGTCCTGGTCCAGGGTGAGGAAAGGCAGGCCGAGGCGCGCCGCCAGGGCTACGTAGCAGGCATCCGCCCCGCGCAAACCCAGTTGGGCAGCCAGTTGCGCCGCCAGGTTCATCAAGTCTCGTTCCATTTCAACCAGGCGTAACCCGGGTAATTCCTGCAACACCCGGACGGCCTGCAGCGCCAGCCCGGAGTCGCCGGTGCGGCGTGAGATGGCGCCGGCGGTCTCTGCCAGCAATAACGCCGGGCAAAGCAGGGTCACCTGGCGGGAGGCCTGGGTATCCATCCAGCGTTTGCTCGCACCGTGGAAGGCGTCCACCGATACCAGGCGTGCCACCCACAGGCTGGCATCCACCACCACAAAACCCCCGGCGGGGGGTCCGGCGCTCAACGCCGGGCCTCAGCCACGGCCTGCTCAGCCGAGACTCCCTCCGGCCAGCGCGCCCCGATCTCGGCTGCCAGGCGGTCCAGCTCCAGCCAGGCGCGCGCCTCTTGCTCGGGTGGGCGGTTGCGCTCCACCGGGATCAGCAGGGCCACCACCTTGCCGTGGTAGGTAATCTCAACCTGGCTGCCGGTTTCACGCACCTGGCGCACCAGCTCGCTGGCCTGCTGTTTAAGCTCGCGTATTCCTACGGTTTTCATCGTGTGTTCCGTTAATCTGAGTATGTGGTCATATTTGTGGGCACATTATAGCATGAATTGGGGGAGGTTAAACCGGGGAATTAAAAAGCAGAGGCGGTTTGACCCGCCTCGCGCCCTGCCCCCGAAGGAACAGGGGGGATGATTGATTTGTAGCATGAAAAGTTGACATTTTCAATATTTAATTTCCCTCTAATTTACGTGATTATCTGATTATTCTCATCATGCGAAGCATTTTTTCTACATAAAAAGCAGATGAATTTCGTTATTGATTGCCATTAAGGTAAAAAACAGCACTCTATACAAAGATATCATCTTCAATGTCTACAAGGTGATTCCGACTAGCTTTGACTTGAATCCAGCCTAGTATCGCCATGTACCGAATAGCTAATGCGACTTCATCTTCTGATATTGCGGGGCGCCGTCTCATTTTCCAATCTAAAACTTCTTTCAGCAACTGTTCCTCAGTAGCCCAATCGCCCAACTCTTTGGAAACAAAATGAACAGTAGCTACTAATTCTGCCTGATGAGTAGTTGCCATACGGAGGAATAAATCTACAACCTGACTTATCCCTTCTTCCCATGCCTCAAGTTCGCGAGAAAATGTGCGCTGAGCGTCGGGGAATGAAACACCGGTCTGAATCGAGAACATCCTTCCCAATTGTTTTTCGTGAATGAGCCCTTGATTAACTAGTGTTGAAAGTAACTTCTTAACGCCAGGGGAATATGGCCCATAGCTTCCACGGGAAAATTTTAATCCTGTAGGTATCCCAACTTGTGTAACAAAATAGGCAATTTTTTGAAGATTAACCCGTCCAACTGGCCAGTGGAAAGGAGAGGAAAGAATACGGTTCAGGACTTCGACAATCGCGATCCATCCAGGTTGAATAACACTAACAAATTCTGACCTAAGGGGATCGCCTTTCTGCAGAAGGAATTTCAAGTCTAGGTACTCAGCAGGAGTGCCATGCGGTGCAAAGAGATAAACTGGGATATCCAATTTGTGTAAGTATCTCGCAAGTGTTGGTCCGACAATTTTCCACTCCAAACCACCATTACCACATCCAAGTGGAGGAACGGCTAGGGATTCAATTCCCCACTCTTTATAGTGCTTTTCGAGATATTGTAACCCCTGAATTATATCGGTCAAGCGCGAGACAGACCGCCAGTGATCTTTTGTGGGGAAATTTATTATATTTGGGGGAAACAACGAACGAAAAATATACGGCTCACCCAAACGAACTTGTTTATTTTCGCATCGCCTAATATAGTCTTCATACATTTCAGGGAAACGCTTCTTAAATTCTAAGGCAACACCCTTGCCCATTACCCCAACACAATTCACAGTATTAACAAGAGTTTGGGCATCTGTTTCAAACAGGTCGCCAACCAGAACTTTCTCGATCATATAGCACTAGCAAAAAACAAGTGGCTGTTTACACTTATCTCCAATTCCAAGCTAGCATTCTTAAGCAATGCCTCTACGCGCTCCTTCGTAATCTGATTGAATACATATCCACCTATAATATACACTGAATCGATCCTTTTTGGCACAAGTACTTCCGCGCATTTAATTGACTTATGACGCCATTCATCAATTTGATTATCATGTATCCAACTTTCTGCAAAAACCATATCTTTATCTAGGTAATCCAACCCACCAGGTGATGGATAAAAGCGAACATAATCACTCGATGCATTTTGGCTGGTTATCACAACATTAGGTAAATCTAAAACTGAAGAATTAATCCTTAAGACACAAAGGTCATTGTGTTGACTTCTCAATCTTGATAGCATTGGATTTCTAGCATGGAAATACAAATTCACATATGAATGTAAAGGCAATCCATTCGGTACAATTTTTCGAGCACGACGTGTTTGTATATTTTCCAAAGCCACGGAATGATGCTCAATTTTTGAGACCAGCTCATGACATATCAGTCCCCTTTGGAGAATAGACACCAGGTTTGATATTGGTGCGATGTAGTGAAGTTCTAACACGTCATCCCTGCGCAAAGTACTCCTCCTGGCAATTACCAGTAAGCTCCCAACAGTTCGCGCAAATTATAATTCACGCTCGTCGCGGCGAAATCCGGTTCGCGTTGGAAGGGCTGGCGGATATAATGCACCTGCCGGCCAACCGCCTGATCCTGCTGAAATTCCACTTCCACCACCGCCAGCAGATAATCCTCCGGCTTATTCAACCCAGCCAGGATCTCGTTCTTGCTCACGGTGACGGTCGTGGCGCCTTTCACCCTTCCTTTTACCTCAATAAACCTCAACCGGCCTGTACCCGGGATGCGCGATTCGATATCCCAACCCAGCCTGGCGGCGCTGACATCCACCGGCTTAAATCCCAGGCGGATTTCCTTTTCCATCACCGCCTGCATGGCTGCCTTTTCTACCGCCTGGCGTTGATTTACACCAAAAATCCCCGGTTCGGCGATTTCCTTGCCCTCCAATTTTCCCAGCAAGCCGGCAGGGATGACCAGCGCCCCGCCGATCACCACCGGAGCCTGGGGAGCAATACGCCGTTCCTGCTCCAGCTCGGCCAGGCGGCGCTGCAGGCGACCCTGCAAATCGTCCGCGCGGCGGCGGGCCATTTCGGAATTCAAGCGCGCATTCGTCCTTCCCGCCTGCTCCTGTGCTTTCAGCTCCTGAGCGCGATGGTCCCAGTAGGCGATTTCCTTTGTCAGGCGGTCCTTAACTGCGCTGTAGGTGCGGTCGATTTTTTCCTTCCCGCGTTCCTTTACCTCCTGCAGGTGCTGGGGCACCAGGCGCTGCACGGCATATTCGACGATCCGGCTTTCCAGGTTTTCTCTCAGCCAGCCGGATTGTGCCACCAGTGCATCTACCTTGGGGCGGTATTCATCTTTGAGCGGTTCATAATCCAGATAGGGGGCAGGTCCAGCCGCCTTGATCGTGAAGCTCCCCTCATCCATATTGGCGGGGCTGGAGGTGGGGGTGATCTCCACAAATTGCATCTGGCGGGAAATCGCCCGGCGATTATCACCCCCAGCCAGGATGGAATGCTCCAGATAGAACAATGCCCGGATATCTTCTCCTGGATCGTTCACATCCACCAGATAAGTCCCGTTGCGTAAGAGATAGCGGTAACGCTCTAAAATTAAATCGATCACCGCATCCATCAAGGGATGGCCCGGGCAGACAAACTCGGCGGTGGGTTTGCCTGGCAGGTTGATTTCTTCCTTGTGAAAGGTGACCCGCTCGTAACGCGGTAATACGATGCCGGCGCCTACCAGGCGGCTTCGTTCCCGGATGACGGCCGGCACGCGGCTAATTTCGTAGCGTTTGGATTCGCGCGGGTAGAGGGTACCCCCCAGGCGTTCAAAGGCCGCCTTAAAAAAGGCAGCGACAAAATGGGGCTGTAAGCGCCGCGCCTGGGCGCGTTCGAATTCTTCGCGAATGTGCTGCACCTGGGTGGTATCCAGGCTGTCGCGCGCCAGGGAATAATCTGCCAATAAGTCACGTACCCGCTTCTGGTCGGCCAGGTTATCGACGGCATGGTAAAGACGCTCGCGTACCTCTGGCCGGTCGCCATAACGGATGGCTTCAATTAACAGCTTGCGCAGGCTGACTTCCTTGAAAAGACTGCCTAACACATCGAAAACACCATCGCCCAGCGCCTGGCGTTGCTGGTCAATTTTCTGTAGCAACCGGATGTAAACATCACCCTCGCGGGTCTCCTCAGCTACCAGGTTCCACAGGTGGCAGACCTCGGTTTGGCCGATTCGATGGATGCGCCCAAAGCGTTGCTCCAGGCGGATGGGGTTCCAGGGCAGATCGTAATTGATCATCAGGTGGGCGCGCTGTAGGTTAATCCCTTCCCCGGCGGCGTCGGTAGCCACCAACACGAGCACATCTTTATCCTGGACGAATGAAGCTTGAATCGCACGGCGTTGATCGCGGGGGATACTCCCATGAATGGATACTACCGCCTCCGGTTTGCCGAGCAGGCTGCGAATCCGGTCGACCAGGTAATTCAAGGTGTCGCGGTGCTCGCTGAAAATCACCAGCTTACGGCGCTGCCTTGACCCGCCCTCGCCCTTATTGGTTTGCGAACCGGGGGAGAGGGCGTTTTCGAACATTTCATTATGTTCCTGCAGCAATCGAGAAAGTTCGTGCCATTTACGGTCGATCCCGCTGCGGCGTACCTGTTCAGCCAGCGCTTCCAGGTGGCGTAAAGTCTGAATTTCTGCCTCCAGCTCGGCGATGGTACGGGCTGCAGTTGCCAGATCCAGCACCTGTTCAGCAGTTTGTTCTAATTCATCTTCGGGGGCATCCTCCAGGTCTTCCCAATCTTCTTCGTCAATCAGCGGGAGCTCGGCTTCCGGGTCCAATTGCGCTTCCACGCCCCGTTTGAGCAACCGGGCTTCACGCAGTTTGCTTTCCAGGCGCTCGCGACGGCGGCGTAGCGATTGGTAAATGGCTTCCGGGCTGGAGGCAAGGCGACGCTGCAAGATGGTCAGCGCAAAACCCACCGTACCTTTGCGACCGCTTTCCAGGTTTTCAGCGCGATTGAATTCATCTCGCACATAACTGGTCACCTGTTCGTAGAGCGCAGCTTCGAGATCGGAAAGCTGGTAAGTTACCGTGTAGGCGCGGCGTTCGGGGAAGAGGGGCGTGCCATCGAACTTGAGCAGTTGTTCCTTGACCAAACGGCGCATCATGTCGGAGGCATCGGCATCGTGAACGCCTTCACGATAGCGGCCTTCGAACCGGTCTGCGTCTAATAATGCCAGGAATAACTGGAAATCTTCTTCTTTCCCATTGTGCGGCGTGGCGGTAAGCAATAAAACGTGACGCGCCCGTTGGGTCAGAAGCTGGCCGAGGTGATAGCGTTTGGTGTATTTGATCTCTCCGCCAAAGACCGAGGCGGACATTTTGTGCGCCTCGTCTGCCACGATTAAATCCCACTCGGTCTGGGCAAGTTTCGCCTGCAAATCATCATCCCGGCTGAGTTTATCCAGGCGGGCGATGACCAGGTGCATCTCCTGCAGGGCGTTACCTGTGCGCGCTGCGGCTATGCGGTCATTGGTAAGTATCTCAAAAGGCAAATGGAAACGCTGGTAGAGCTCATCCTGCCACTGTTCCACCAGGTTACCCGGTGCGACGATCAGGCAACGATCCAGGTCGCCGCGCAGCATCAATTCTTTGATGAAAAGACCGGTCATGATGGTTTTGCCAGCGCCGGGATCGTCTGCCAGCAAAAAACGCAATGGCTGGCGGGGTAGCATCTCTCCGTAGACTGCCGAAATCTGGTGCGGCAGCGGTTCCACCAAAGAAAGGTGAACCGCCATCCAGGGGTCGAAGAGATAAGCCATGCGGATACGGTATGCTTCCGAAACCAGGCGAAAAAGCTCACCATCGGCATCGAAAGACCAGGGAACCCCGGCTTCGATGATTTCCAGGTCGGCCTCCCGGTCGCGATAGAGCAGCTCGGTATGCGGCTGGCCTTTTTGATCCCGGTATGTCAGCTCAACGATATCCGCGCCATACCAGCGGACGTTGATAACCGTAACCGGACCGGAAGGATCGATCCCTTTTACCTGTGAGTTTTGCTTGAGGTCTTCTAGTTTAGCCATTTTTCAATGTGGGTTACTTGTCCCCTATTGTTCTAGTGAGGCGGGCTAAGTTGCCCCCTTGCAGGTCGCCAGCGCTGAATGCCTGGTTTTATTGTACAGTATTCTTTCCGAAATTACACGCGATATAGCTTCAAACTGGGGGTGATTCCAAAGGGGAATATACTGGATTCCGGGGAATGTGAAGGCGGACTTGAAAATTTCGACCTGGTCGAAAATTTTGTCCATCCGATTGGCAGTCTTTCGACCGAAGTCCCGGCGGTATAGAAACCATACAACCGGACTCTCCAACTAAATCCGACCATGCTTATCCTATCCCCAATTCCTCCCTCCCGGATTGCAGGCCAAATAGGTAGGGGTACGGCCTGAATGAAAAGTGAACCTGGGGGGTAAGGCAAATTTGAATACGCCATGCGCCTGAAGCCGTGCGCAAAAACAAGGGTATC
>JAGUYX010000078.1 GCA_020061145.1 Anaerolineales bacterium
CTACTGCTGCCACCCGTAGGTGTCTGGCCCGTGTTTCAGTGCCAGTGTGGGGGGTCACCCTCTCAGGTCCCCTACCCGTCGAAGCCTTGGTAGGCCATTACCCTACCAACTAGCTGATGGGACGCAGGCCCCTCCCAAAGCGGATTGCTCCTTTAGACATAAGGCCTCTAATCCTTATGACCACATGAGGTATTAGCTCCAGTTTCCCGGAGTTATCCCTCTCTTTGGGGCAGGTCACCAACGTGTTACTCACCCGTTCGCCACTAAGAGCCACCTGTGCAAGCACAAGTAACTCATCGTACGACTTGCATGTATTAGGCACGCCGCCAGCGTTCATCCTGAGCCAGGATCAAACTCTCCGCAAAAACTTTCAAGCATCTTGAGATGCAAAGCATCTTTGGATGCCAAGGTTCATTGAACGTAGTTCTTTGAACTACAAAAGTTTATTGGAACAGGCAGGTTTTTGTGCTTCCTATCACTTTTTAGTTGTTAAGGTTCTTCTCCAAGAGCTTTCCCTGAATTTTAGAGACTAAATCGCCGATGCCAGTCTGATCGACATCGGCTCTGCTGGTATTCCAGGTGTTGTCTTTGTACTTCAGGGTGTCTCTGTTGTCAGCGATCTTCCCCGGCGCGGGGCGAGATCAGTTAACCAGGGCCGTCCGATTATTCTACTTTGTTTGTTCCCTCGTGTCAAGACACAAGTTCCCAGATCGCCTCGGAATTGCCTGGTAGACGCACTTGGTTTTTAGTTTTTACCGGTTTGCTCGACGAGCGAAACCCTGTAAGTTTGAATGCTCCGCTATTATATGCAGCCAGGTTATTCTGTCAAGAGGATTCTGACATCAATTTGAGCATTTTCCAGAAATCACCCCCGCTCAAGCGTTTGCCTTCCATCCAGGGCACGCTTCAAAGTGTTCTGGTCTGCATATTCTAGATCTCCGCCGACCGGCAACCCCCGTGCCAGCCGGGTAACTCGCACCTTGCTACCCGCCAGGCGCCGTCCCAGGTACATGGCAGTAGCATCCCCTTCCATGCTGGGATTGGTCGCCAGAATAATCTCTGTGACATTTTCCTTCAGACGATCCAGCAGTTCTTGAATACGCAGATCATCCACACCGATACCTTCGATCGGCGAAAGTACGCCGTGCAAAACGTGATAAAGACCGCTATAACCGCCGGTGCGCTCCAGGGCAAATACGTCCAGAGGTTCTTCCACCACGCAAATCACACTGCGGTCCCGCCGGGGATCGTCGCAAATTTCGCAGATCTCTCGATCGCTCAACGTGATATTGAAGCACACCCGGCACAGAGAAGTATTGGCTTTTAATGCCTGCAGCGCTTCTGCCAGCGCCGGGGCGGTATCGTCGGTGGTGCGCAATAAGTAAAATGCCAGGCGGGAGGCAGTTTTTGGGCCTATGCCTGGCAGGCGTGAAAAGGCATCAATGAGTTTTTGGACTGGCTCGGGTAGCTGCACAGGGTATTCGCCAATATGAAAACAGTTGCCTTAGAACGGTAATCCACCGGTCAGCGGACCCAGGCGTTCGGCTGCCAGGTTTCGCGACTCATCCAGCGCTGAGTTTATCGCCACCATAACCAGATCCTGGAGCAGTTCTACATCTCCATCCTGAACCAGGGTGGAGTCGATCTCCACCGCGGTGCAACGTTGGTCGCCTGTGACCGAAACCTTCACCGCGCCGCCTCCGGCTGTCCCGGTGATAATTTCTTCGGCCAGTTTAGCCTGGGCTTCCATCAGTTGCTCCTGCAATTTCTGGAGTTGCTGCATCATGCCAGCCTGTCCGCCGGCGCCTTTCGGAGGTCGAAAACCTTTCGCCATAATTAATTTCTCCTAAATCAGCTCAGGAAATGCTGTTCGCTCTACATGCTAAGGGTTAATGGACATCCACGATTTTACCACCCAGATCACGCAAGGCAGCCGCCACCATCCCGTCGAGATCTACATCAGCGGGGATTTCACTCTGGCGGTCGTTCAAGGCCAGACAGCGCACCGGCACCGTGCGCCCGATAAACTCGGTTAATATCTTCTCGGTAATCTCCAGATGATTTCCGGCTTCCATTTTTTGTTTTAGAATCTGCCCGTAAAAACCGATAATCAAGACACCACGGCGCATGCCTAATAGCTTTGTGGAACGTAGCAGCCCGGCGGTTTCTTTATTGATCCCATCGACTTGCTTTATGATCGCCGGATCCCAACTCTGCTGGATTTTTTCATAGGTTTCACGGCTTTCCTGATCTACCGGGTTCACCGATCTGGATTCTACTGTGGTTTCTATTTCCGGCACGCCGGTCGGGGGAGATTCCTCCATGGGGATCTTCACTACCGCCCTTCGGGTGGGCCTGGTCGGTTTTGCATCTGGTAATTTGCGTTCCTCCTCGCCAGAACCTGCGCTCTGCTCCATTACCTCCACAAACGCCATTTCCAAAGGCAAAGCCGGCTGCCAGCCACTGCGCATTTCATTGCCTGCCTGGTTAAAAGCGCGGATCATATTCAGCAGGTGTGAGGTTTCGATCGCCTGGGCATGCTTTGCCATGCGTTCCCGGATTTCGGCGGTTGCATCCACCTGGTTGGCGTTGCCCAATTTGGATAATAACAGGCTGCGTAAATAATCGACGATCTGCCGGGCAAACTGGCGCGGATCGCTGCCGCTATCCAGAGTGCGATGGATCAATTCGAGACCAGCCGCGGTGTCCTTATGAATCAGGTAATCCACCAGGTCTACCACCGCCTGGCTGGTAACCGTACCCAATACCTGGCGCGCCCGCTCCAGGCTGACCTGTTCGTTAGCAGAGGCTAGTTGATCCAGCAAGGAAATGGCATCCCGCAGGCTGCCGGTGGCCTGGCGAGCAATCAGTTGCAGGGCGGCATCTTCCACTTCCAGGCCTTCGCCGGCCGACATGCGCTGTAGATGTTCGACAATCTCCATGTGGGGAATACGGCGGAATTCATGACGCTGGCAGCGCGAGAGCACCGTAGCAGGGATTTTATGCACCTCGGTGGTCGCCAGGATAAAAATGGCATGGGCGGGCGGTTCTTCCAGTGTCTTCAGTAAAGCATTAAATGCCGCCGGGGAAAGCATATGCACTTCGTCGATGATATATACTTTAAATCGCCCGACATTGGGGGAAAAATTGATCTTATCCCGCAGGTCGCGCACATCATCCACGCTGGTGTTGGACGCCGCGTCGATTTCGATCATGTCCAGGAAACGGCCCTGATTCACTGCAAGGCAATTTTCGCAGGCATCACACGGGCGGTTGGCCAGATCCGGCTCAAGACAATTAACTGCCTTGGCCAACAAGCGCGCAGTGGTCGTTTTACCCGTGCCGCGTGGGCCAGCAAACAGGTAGGCATGCGCTACGCGGTCGGCCGCTACGGCATTCCGCAGCGTCTGGATAATATGATCCTGACCGATTACGTTTTCCCAGCGTTGGGGGCGCCACCTGCGATACAGTGCTTGAGCCATAGTCTCCTCGAAGGATTACCTGCCACCCGTTTTTTCGTGGGAATCCAAATCCAGGCGCTGGATGCGCTGAATTTCACGGTCGACCCGCACGAATAACCGCTGGAAGCGTGGAGAGGGGACGGTCAGGTTGTAATCGCGAATGCGCCGGTTTAATTCCGCCACGCTATCTTCAAAAATTCCCCGGGCGCGTGTCCACTCATCTGCCCGATCGGGCAGGTTCTGATACCAGAGCCAGGTTCGGCGCAGTCGCAGGCGCGCCTGCTCCAGCAGCGCTTCAATTTCCTGGCGTTCAGCAATCCAGGGCAGGGTAAAATCATTTTCTTTTAACAGATGGTGAGCCAGCCACCATTCCGGGTCTTCATAAGCCGGATCATCCATATTTAGCGGCTTGCCGGCGCCAGGCAAATTGGAAAACTGCCCGTCTTGCACCGCCCGGCGAATGGCGTCTTCGATTGCATTTTCCCGGTCGTTCATCATTTAACGAACCTCACTACCTGAGTAATCAATCGTTAAGGCACAGTAAATTCAAGCTGCAGGCGTCCTTCTGTATCCAGCAAGCTGGCAATTTCACCGGATTTCCACGCCGGGTCCACTCTGCCCCAGTACAGATCTGTCACCGTATTTTGACCGGCGCGGGTGTGTACGGTAACTGAGGCGTCCTGGTTCAGGTTCAGACGTGGGAAGAGATATTCTTCTCCTGATGTGGTTTTTAATTTCCAACCTTCCAGGGATACCTGTCCTGGGCCCACATTTTTCAAAACGACCCGTTCCGTTTCCAGATCACCTGCGCCAACTATGGTCACAATTTCCAGCCTGGCCCCGCCGGCCGGAAGCTCGGCGCCTCCCTGCCCCGGGCTGCCGGTGGGGGTTGACTCATTTTGAGGAATCAGGATCCCCTGGCCTGCAGTGATCGACTCGCTGTTTTCCAGTTGATTAATCGCCAGCAGGTCCTCCACACGCACCCCATACGCTGCAGCAATACTATCCAGGGTATCGCCGGGTTGGACGATATGGATTTGTGTATCCGCTGGGTTCCCATTCTGGCTGACCGGCGGTAAAGTCGATTCTCCACCAAAAACCGGTGCCTGATTGCGCTCCCACAACGTCAATACGGTGAGCGTTGCCGCCACCGAAACCAGCACATTGAGCAACAGATACAGGATCAATCGTTTCCATGAGCGCATGTTGGCGATACCTGAAACCACCTGGAAAAGATTTGACCGGAAAGCGCGTTGGTTCAGACACTTTCAGGCACGAAATTAACGCGTGTTGACAGGTCAAGTATACTATAGCCAGGCACAGCCCGATCTCCTGACCCCGCAAATGATGTAACCGGTAACCTTCGTATTCGTCATGCGTGGGCTGTTGGTTGGAGAGGATAAATGACCTACCTGATTGATGGGCACAATTTGATCCCCAAAATTCCTGGATTACGACTGGACGACCCTGAAGATGAAAGGAAGCTGATCGAACTCTTACAGGCATATTGTCGTCAGGCGCGTAAATCGGTGGAGGTATTTTTCGACGGTGCTCCTTCGGGTTCGGCAAGAAAAGACACACATGGCAGGGTTACCGTTCACTTCATCCACAAACGCAGCAGCGCCGATCAGGCTATTCATCAACGCCTGACCCGCCTGAAAAAAGAAGCCGCCAATTATACAGTGGTCAGCTCCGATCACCAGGTGCTAAATGCCGCCCGCCGATACCGGGCAAAGGTACTCACCGCCGACAAGTTTGCCCGCCAGATATTATCGCCACCGGATATACCGGGGGAGGATAGCGAAGAAAAACCTGACCTTACGGTATCGCCGGACGAGATACAGAACTGGTTGCGGGAATTCCAACAAAATCCGGACGAGTAGTTGGATGATTAGGATACATAATTTCTAATTCAATATTAATTGAATTTATAATAAAAATAATGTATATTAATCATACGATATCTGCCCTCCCCTTATTCGTATTCAGGTATCGTGCCACCCCAATGCATTCGCGAAATCCTGGATGAAGGACATTTTCGCGAATGGTGGCCCTCCTACTAAGCCGCCGGGCGTGCCCCCCCCACGTCCGGCGACTGCATTTAATTTTCATTTGCGCTGAAAACCAGACCAATTTGCCGGAGAAAGAACCGGTCTTAATCGATCATTTTGTAGCGTTTCAAGGCGGTTTCCAGGATACTATTCACCAGCTCGGTATGGCCGATTCCATCCGCTTCAGCTTCAATTACCAGATCTGAGATGCCAGGGGACAACCCGGGTAGAGGATTGATCTCCAGGATATAGGGTTTGTTACTATCATTCATATCCAGGCGAAAGTCAACGCGTGAAACATCGTAGGCGCCCGTAATCCGGAATACCGCTGCGGTGAGCCAGTTCAGTTCATCCACCATTTCACTGTCCAGGTCGGCCGGGCAGATATAGTTGAGCTGATCGGCAAGATCTACTTTCAGGCGGTTACTGTAAACCACGTCTGATTCGCGAAAGGGTTGCAGATCGACCTCCATAGGAGGTAAAAATCGTAAACCGGCCTGGATCCGCGGGGCGTTCAGGTTTTCCGGCAAGCGGCGGGCGACAACGCCTTTCAAATTACCCACCAACCCGACGGTAACCTCACGCCCCTCAATATACTGCTCGACCAGGGCGGGTTGCTGGTAACGCTTGTGGATATAGGCAATCTGCTCGCGCAGTTCTTCATCATTTTGCACGATTGAACGGGCGCTGACGCCCATCCCGGTACCTTCGCGGCTGGGCTTGACGAACATCGGAAAAGCAACGTCGTTGCTCAGGGGCTCATCCGGGCGCTCAAACACCTGGAAGGCAGGCGTGGGCAGGTCATGATAGGCAAGGACGCGCTTGGTCATGGGTTTATCCAACGCCAGCGCCAGGGTGAGCACTTTGGAGCCGGTGTATGGAATGCGCAGCATCTCCAACAAAGCCGGCACCTGAGCTTCCCGGGCATCGCCGAAGTGACCTTCACAAATGTTAAAACAAATATCCGGGTGATATTTCCGGACAGTGTCGATCAAGGTGTAGTTGCCTTCGAGAAACTCACATTCATACCCCCCGGCACGGATCGCTTCAACTAACGCATTCACCGTACGTTCTGAGTCCAGATCTGCCCATAAATCTTCTGGTTCTCCGGGTATGTGAGGCGCATTGGATTTTAAATTCGCCAATAAGGCAACACGAAATTTTTTCACCTGTTTCTCCTTCTCTGCTGCCAGGCGTGCAAAATTTAGTTTGCATATTATACATTTTATGCCTGTTATCGCATGGTGGGTTTATGGCAAGGCACGTTTCGCTTCAGCCAGGGTGCTTTCTTTACATTAATCAATCACTAACAAAAAGCTCTTGACAACGAATGTTATCCCGATTATTATTCAATATCAAATTATTTGATGTGAAACGATTTATATGCCTACTCATTACACCGGAACTGTCGAAGAAATCATTGCCCTGAACACGTTTATCAAACTGACCAGGGCGACCGAATCGCTGAACGCGCGCCTGGCCGCGAAAGGCACACTGGGCAATCTGACCATCACACAGTTCGGTGTATTGGAAGTACTTTACCACCTCGGGCCAATGTGCCAGAATGAAATCGGCGCCAAACTACTGAAAAGCGGAGGGAATATCACCCTGGTGATTGACAACCTTGAAAAACGTAGCCTGGTAAAACGCCAGGCGAGCCCGGAAGACCGTCGCCGGCGTACCATCACCCTGACCGAAACCGGTCGTAAGCTGATTCAGGAGGTGCTTCCGGTTCACGTTCAGGCGATAACCGCTGAAATGTCAGTCTTGAACCCGCAAGAGCAGAGCACCCTGGCAAATCTTTGCCTGAGATTAGGCAAAAAGGATTAACCTCTTTTTTTAGCAAAATCCTTTGATATCAAACGATTTTCTGTGTACGTAAATCCCTTATGCGTGCCAGATTTCGCCCAAGGCGAAAAACTTTAAACCACTTACCTTATGGAGGTACACACAATGACCTGGCAGATAGACAATGCCCATTCTGCAATATATTTCACCGTTCGACATATGATGATCGCGAAAGTTCGCGGGCAGTTCGAAAAATTCAATGGTGAAGTGAATTTCGATCCCGATAATCCCGAGAAAACCTCTGCGGAGATAAAAATCGAAGCCGCCAGTATCAACACTCGCGAGGCCGATCGGGACAATCATCTGCGTTCCGCGGACTTCTTCAATGCAGAAAAATATCCGTATCTAACTTTTACAAGCAAGCGCGTAGAGGTTACCGGCGAGAACACAGCCCGCCTGATCGGCGATCTCACCATCCGCGACACGACCCGACCGGTAACCCTGGACGTAGAATACGCCGGACTCGCCAAGAGTCCATGGGGAACGGTGAGCGCCGGCTTCAATGCCAGAACACGGATTAATCGCGAAGATTGGGGTTTAACCTGGAACCAGGCTCTCGAGACTGGTGGCTGGCTGGTTGGCAAAGATATCGATATCGAAATCGAGCTCGAGCTGGTTCAGCAACCCGAAAAAGAAACCGTATCGGCTGCCTGATAAACCGGGAAACCGCACAAAAGAATCACTCCGCTTTTCTGACGGAGTGATTTTTTATTAAACCGGTTTCTACTCACTAAAAATTTACTGGCGGGGAGGGAGGGATTCGAACCCTCGGTCGAGTTTTACCCCGACAACCGCTTAGCAGGCGGCCCCAATCGTCCACTCTGGCACCTCCCCGATATTGGAATGATCGCCCTGTGATTCTGGGTAGATTCAGGCGGAGGGAGAGGGATTCGAACCCCCGGTGGGTGTAATACCCACAGCTGTTTTCAAGACAGCCGCCTTCGTCCACTCGGCCATCCCTCCATGTTCGGGGGATAAACCCCTGGCAGGCGGAAAAATTTTATCACACCCCGGTACAGGGGGCAATGTTATACTTACGCCGGTTCTATGTCCTTTTTATTCCGCTCATCCCTGTTGCTGGCAGTCTTTTTTGGGGTGGAAAAGCTGCTGGGGTTTTTACGCCAGGTGCTGATTGCCCGCTATTTTGGCCTTTCTCCCACGCTGGATGTCTTTAACGCGGCCAACAATCTGCCGGATTTATTGTTTGCCCTGATCTCCGGAGGAGCACTTTCGATTGCGTTCATCCCGGTTCTGTCCGAATACCTGCAAACCAGGGGGCGACCGCAGGCGTGGGATTTATTCTCACGGGTAGCAAACCTGGTTTTTTTGTTCACCGCCAGCCTTTCCATTCTGATTGCCATCTTTGCCGAACCAATTGTCCGCTCACAGGTCGGCATTGCCCCTGGGTTCAATCCCGAACAGCAGGACCAGGTGATCGAGTTGATGCGCCTGAACCTGATCGCCACCCTCTTATTTTCTCTCAGCGGGCTGGTGATCGCTGGTTTGCAGGCCAACCAGCACTTTTTATTGCCTGCCCTTGCCCCCAGCATGTACGATATCGGTACACTGGTTGGCATACTGATTTTTGCCCCTCAAGAGGGTTGGCAAATTGGCCGGGTCACTCTTCCGGCGTTGGGTCTGGGAATCCATGGGCTCGTATATGGGGTGATTTTAGGCTCGGTGCTATTTTTAGGCATTCAGATTCCAGGATTGGTGCGGTATAAATTCCGCTGGACACCGGCAGTTTCCTTACGTCACTCCGGTGTCGCCCGGGTGATGAGCCTGATGGGGCCACGGGTATTCACGGTGTTATTCATTCAGCTCATCTTTCTCGCCCAGGACAATCTGGCTTCCCGCGTGGGTGTCGGCGCAGTGACCGCGCTGGTTTATGGCTGGTTATTCATGCAGGTGCCGGAAACCCTGATTGGCACTGCCCTGGGAACGGCTTTGCTGCCCACATTGTCAGAACAAATTGCCCGCGGCGAGATCGAACGCTTCAGAGAAACCCTGGATAAAACCATCCGCATCCTGCTGGCGCTGACCATTCCCACCGCGGCGGTGCTTGCGATTGTAATCCGCCCGGTGGTGGGCCTGCTCGGGTTTGACGCCAGCGGAACCGAATTGGTCATCTGGACCAGCCGCGCCTTTATGCTGGGGCTGATCAGCCATTCTTTGCTGGAGGTGGCGGTGCGGGCCTTTTACGCTCGCCAGGATGCACGCACGCCCTTAATTGCCTCCGGGATAACCTTGCTGGCTTTTATTGGCTTTGGAGCCCTTTTTTACCGGGTCCTGGGGGCTCCAGGGATAGCCCTGGCAAACTCCCTGGCCTTTACTACTGAATTGCTGGTCCTGTTTTATTTGTTACATCGCCAGTATGCCGGGATATTACAGGTGCTGCCAGCCCTGCCTCGCATAAGCCTGGCAGCGATATCGGGGGCAGCTATCGCCTGGGGAGTATTCGCCCTGATTCCCCTGGCTGGCAACTCGACGCTGGTGCAGGTAGCCACCGGAGCGCTGGCGCTGGCTTTAGGTCTGCTGGGGGTGGTACCCTGGCTGTGGAAGACAGAATTACGCGCCCTGGTGCGCCTGTGAACGGAAACAACTATCCGTACCATCGATCATCAATTGGAGGTCGACATGAAGCTATCTGGTAAACACATCGCCTATTTGTTGGATGAAGGTTTTGAGGATCTGGAATTCTGGGTTCCGCTGATGCGCCTGCAAGAAGAAGGCGCACGCGTTACCGTTATTGCCCATGAAATCAAAACCTACCGGGGAAAACACTGCCTGGAAGCCAGACCCGACAAACTCGCCAAAGCTGTTTCGCCAGACGAGTTTGATGGAATTGTGGTACCGGGCGGCTGGGCGCCGGATAAAATGCGCCGCTATGCCGAGATCACCGGGCTGGTGCGCGCCATCCATGAGCAGGGTAAAATCGTCGCTTCGATCTGCCATGCAGGGTTGGTCTTGATTTCTGCTGGGATTGTTAAAGGGCATAAGTCCACCGGCTCATTGGGCATCAAGGATGATCTGCTCAACGCCGGCGCTACCTGGGTGGATGAAGCCGCCTTCCGGGAAGGGAACCTGGTCTGGGGCCGGGTGGTGGCAGATATTCCCGATTTTTGCCGTGAGCTGGTAAGCGCCCTGGCTGAAGAATAACCCGGCGATACCATGCGCCGGTCCAATATCTACTTGATCACGTTGTTGCTGCTGGCGCTGGTTTCGGCATCTGCTATTCCAGCAGGCCAACCCATCCTGGCAATTAACCATGGCTGGCAAACCAAAGTTGAACCCGCTTTGCTGGAATCTGCTCCGCGTCCAGGTGCAAATGCCGTCGATGATCGGACGCAGATCGAATTTTTACTTTTATTAACCACGCAGGCCGATCTTTCTGGAGCACAAAATCTGCGAACCAAAACCGAAAAAGCCGCCTACGTCTACCGCGCCCTCAGCGAACATGCCCGGCAAACCCAGGCAGGCCTGCGGGGTGAACTGGATCGCCTGGGAGTCGAGTACCGCTCCTACTGGATCACCAATACCATCTGGGTGCGGGCGGAGTTTGATATCCTGGCGCGCCTAGCTGCCCGGGCGGATGTCAGGCGGGTGTACAACAATCCGCGTGTGCGTAGGACCCTCCCAGAAGCATCGCCAGTTTCGCCGCCTCACAGCCTGCTGGACACAGACCCTGAATGGAACCTGGTGATGGTTAACGCAGACGATGTATGGGCGCTGGGTTACCAGGGGCAGGGGGTGGTAATCGGTGGGCAGGATACCGGCTACCAGTGGGATCATCCGGCGTTGATCGAACAGTACCGCGGCTGGGATGGCGCCTCCGCCGACCATAACTACCACTGGCATGACGCCATTCATGGCCCCTCGACAAACACGATTTGCCCGCCGGACATGACCGCACCCTGTGACGATTATGGACACGGGACGCATACCATGGGGATTGCAGTTGGCGACGATGGCGGAGACAACCGGGTTGGCATGGCGGCTGAGGCGCGCTGGATCGGTTGCCGCAATATGGATCATGGAGTCGGTACACCGCAGACCTATCTGGAGTGTTACCAGTGGTTCCTCGCTCCCACAGACTTGAATAACGAAAACCCCCGCCCAGACCTTGCCCCGGATATTATCAACAATTCCTGGGCCTGCCCGGTGTCTGAAGGCTGCACCGAACCAGAAATCTTGCTGGCGGCAGTGCAGAATGTGCGCCTGGCAGGCATTCTCACCGTGCATTCTGCCGGGAACGGCGGGTCGGGGTGCGCTACGGTGAATACACCCGCAGCGATTTATGACGAGTCCTTCAGCGTGGGCAATACCACCAACCAGGATGTGATTGCCTCCAGCAGCAGCCGCGGCCCGGTTCTGGTGGATGGCAGCGGGCGGTTCAAACCCGAAATCAGCGCGCCGGGAACGGGCATCCGCTCCAGTTACCGGATGAACTCGTATGCCACTCTCAGCGGAACCTCAATGGCGGCTCCGCATGTTGCCGGCCTGGCTGCCCTGTTGATCTCTGCCAGGCCTGAGCTGGCAGGCCAGGTGGATACTCTGGAAACGCTGATCGAACAGAGCGCCTTCCCCTTGCCCAGCAACGAAACCTGCGGTGGTTTACCATCCGGGATTGTTCCCAACCAGGTGACCGGTTTTGGGCGCATCGACGCGTATGCCGCCATTCAGCGAGCACTAAGCGAGACGCCTCTGATCGATGTTTCCCTGACCGCCAGTCAGGCAAGTGTTACACCGGGCGCAACGCTCACTTATTCGCTCAGCGCCCGTTTTCTGATGGGCAACATAACGGTAAATAATCCGGTGCTGCATTATCGCCTGCCCGCCGGCATGGTCTTTCTCAACAGCGATTTCCCCTACAGGCTGGAAAATAACACACTTTACTGGGAAAAACCTGCCCTTGCGCCCGGTGAAACCTGGCAGGTTCAATTTCAGGTGCATTTTCCTGTCCCGGCTGCGCCGAGGATGACCAGCTATGATTTTGCGCTTTCCAGCTCAGGGATTGACCCGGTCGTCGGCGAACCCTTGATTACCTTCATCCAGCAGGAAATGACGCTTTATTTTCCTTTTGCCCGGTTTACCAGCCCTTAATGAAAAAAAGCCCCGCACTTCTCGACTGCGGGACTCTCTCTGTGAAACACGGATTTCTCAGACCACGCTGGTTTCCACTTCCACGGGCTCTTCGCGGGTGCCGCCTGCCATGAGCAGGCCCAGTTCTTCACGGGTGGCCTCTTTGGCGGGCAGAATTTCCACAATGCGACCATGATACATCACCGCAATCCGATCGGACAGGGAGAGAATTTCATCCAACTCGGAAGATATCAGCAATACTCCCACCCCGCGATCGCGCATACTGATCAACTCGCTGTGAATATATTCGATCGAACCCACATCCAGTCCGCGCGTGGGTTGGTTAGCCAATAACAAACGCACCGGCCGGCTGAATTCGCGGGCCACAATCACTTTCTGCTGATTCCCGCCCGACAAATTACTCACCGGGACATTCGGACCCGGTGTGCGCACGTCGAATTGTTTGATCAGCCGCCGGGCATTCTCCTCCACCGCTTCTTCATCCCGCCGGATCCCGTGGGCGAAAGGCGGTTGGTAATAAGTCACCAGCACCTCGTTATCGGCAACAGTATGTGCCAGCACAAGACCATGTTTATGCCGATCTTCAGGCACGTGACCAAGCCCAGACTCGAAATTCGCCCTGGGTTTCATCGGGGGAAGTTCGACTCCATCCAGGTAAATGCTGCCCGATTCGATCTTACGTAGACCGGTGAGCGCTTCCGCCAGCTCAGTCTGTCCATTCCCCTGCACACCGGCGATACCCAATATTTCACCGGCGCGAACTTGAAAGGAAACACCCCGGATAGCTTCTACTTTGCGTTCATCCAGCACGGTCAGGTCGCGCACATCCAGTACAACTTCGCCAGGGGTGGCTTCAGCTTTCTCCACCCGCAGTAAGACTTCACGACCGACCATCATACTCGCCAGACCCTGTTCGCTGGTTTCTGCCGGCGTGGTGGTGCCAACCACGCGACCCCGGCGCATGACCGTGATACGATCCGCAATCGCCATGACTTCTTTCAACTTGTGGGTAATAAAAATAATCGAGACGCCGCGCAGGGTCAGGTTACGCATCACCCGGAACAAATCTTCAACTTCCTGGGGGGTCAACACTGCGGTGGGCTCATCAAGCACCAGGATACGTACGTTACGGTAAAGAGCCTTTACAATTTCCACGCGCTGTTGAATCCCCACCGACAAATCTTCTACCACTGCATCCGGGTCAACCTCCAGCCCATACTCACGGGATAACTCGTGAATACGCCTCCGTGCCGTTCGCAAGTCGAGCGAAAGCCCACGTGTAATCTCCGAGCCAAGGATGATATTCTCGGCGACCGTGAATACCGGCACCAGCATAAAATGCTGATGTACCATACCGATGCCTTGGGCAATGGCGTCGTGCGAATTGCGAATTTCAACCGGGTTGCCATCCAGGAAAATTTCACCCTCATCCGGCGAATAAAGTCCATAAATCACATTCATCAGAGTGGATTTTCCTGCCCCATTTTCACCCAGCAGAGCATGAATCTCACCCTTTTTCAAGGTGAAGCTTACGTGATCGTTGGCAAGTACACCGGGAAATCGTTTGGTGATATTGCGTACTTCCAGAGCCAGCGGTTCAGTCATATTTAGATCCTTGCACGATGCGGCGGTAAATCATTCTTTTTCGTAAGGAATGCCATCTGCTGCCGGTGGGCGCGCGCGCCCCACAAAACCAGCCAGCACGATAATGGTCAGCAGATAGGGCAACATGCCAATAAATTGGTGCGGGATATTGATTTCCCCTCCAAACTGGAGTTGCGTTTGCATGGCAGAGGCAAAACCGAAGAGCATGGCTGCACCCCAGGAACCGAGCGGAGTCCATTTACCAAATATCATCACTGCCAGGGCAACGAAACCGCGTCCATTGGTCATTGCACGCTCAAACGAACCCACCGCTTCCAGGGTGAGGAATGATCCCGCCAATCCAGCAATAGCGCCGCCAACAATCACATTGATGTAGCGCACCAGATAGACATTGACGCCCAGGGTGTCCGCTGCCCGAGGGTGTTCCCCGACTGCCCGGGTGCGCAATCCCCAGCGCGTGTAAAACAGCACATAATGTACGACGATAACAAGGATAAAGGTAGAGTATGTAATTGGCGGGTTTTCAAAAATTACCCGGCCGATTAGTGGGATGTCGGATAAGACAGGAATGGCAAAGGGACGTAGTTTTCCGGCTGTGGTGAGACCCTGAGTATAAAAATACCCGGTTAAACCCAGGGCAAGTATGTTAATCACCGTACCGCCAATGATCTGGTCGATTTTCAACGTGACCGACATCAACGCCAGCAGCAAACCCAGTAAAGCTCCGGTGGCGACGCCGGTAATAACTGCCAGAAGCAAATTGCCGCTCCAGACATTCATCATAAAGCCCATAAAAGCCGCGAGCAGCATTTGCCCTTCGATGCCTATGTTGATCACGCCTGAGCGTTCTCCCATAAGGCCACACAACGCTCCTAACACGAGCGGGGTGGCCTGTCGAACGGTCGATGAGAGAACGGCAGTGGTTACCACTCCATTATTAAGGTAAGCGATCACAACCCCTATCAACACCAACAGCGAGACACCCACACCAACACCATTGCGCACCAACCAGCGTTGCCAGGCAGGCAGGATAACAGTAGCAGTTGATTGCATTGGTCTTTATACTCCTTTACCGCCAGACTTGATGCCTAAAAATCTGATCATCCAGAGAGGGTACTCGTGGCCGGGCCTAATGCTTCCCCCAGCCCGTACTGAGCGTAACTTTTTCTCCTTCTGGAGCGCGGGCGCGGATAAACCAGCGCACGATTTGATCCGCAGCCACAAAAAACAGGATTAATGCCTGGATCACATCGGTGATTTCTTTGGCGACGCCGGCGGTAAACTGCATCTGGTTGGCGCCGGCCTTCAGAGCGCCGATCAGGATGGCCGAGGGTATCACCCCGAATGGGTGCGTACGCCCCAGAAGTGCGACGGTAATCCCGTCAAATCCCAGGCCGACATTAAATCCTGGCTGGTAACGTAAGACCACACCCTGAGTCTCGATCGCTCCGCCCATGCCTGCCAGACCACCCGAAATGACCATCGTCAGAATCACTGTAAAGGCCACACGGATACCAGCATATTGGGCAGCATTTGGATTCAGTCCCACCGTCCGGATTTCAAAACCGATCGTGGTTTTCATCAAAAACCACCAGATGAACAGACCCACCAATAGTGCGATTAAGAACCCTACCGGAATATCCCCGATAAAGGGGATTTTAGCGGATTCTGCGATAAGAGGTGTACGCGCCACAATATTACCGGGAGCAGGATCTTTAAAGGGTCCATCCGCCAGATAGTCGGTGATATTGATGGCGATGTAATTCAACATAATGGTGGTGATCACTTCGTGGGCACCGGTGTAGGTTTTCAGGGCACCGGGTATGGCGCCGAATAACGCACCAGCCAGGGCACCGGCGATCAATGCCAGAGAAGCATGGAGCACGGGGGGCAAACCAGTAACCATAAAACCGACGATGGCCGCAGTCATAGCGCCGAACAGTAACTGTCCCTGCGCGCCGATATTAAATAAGCCCGCTTTAAAGGCAAACGCGACAGCCAGCCCGCTGAACACCAGGGGTGTCGCTTTTTCCAGGGTACGCCCGATGGCTGTCCAGGTGCCAAAAGCCCCCTGCAAGAGAGCCCGATAAGCCACCAGGGGATTAGCTCCCGAAATCAACAGGATAACCGCCCCGAGCAGAGTTGCCAACAAAACGGCTGCCAGAGGTATTCGAACCGCCTGCCAGGCGAGGGTTAACCAGTAAAGTAAACGTGAACGTGAGGTTGATTGTGGTTCTTCCGAGCTCATTTACGCTCACCTTTCTCGGCGACCGACTGCCATTCCTGAGCAAGATCAAAACGAATATTCAGACTATTCGCCAGGGAAAAACCGCGACCACTTTATGCAAGTTGAAAATCGCGAGTGATTGCCAGTGTCAGGAATTCAAATGATTTTACCCGGGAATAAGACAGGCGTAAAGCGAACAAATTTTATTTGCGCCTTGTAGTTGCCAGGAAAAAGCAATTGGGGCTGCCCCAAAACGAAGAGGCAGCCCCAATATGATTAGTGGAACTTCGGAAGATTAGCTACCATACCCCGTGGAAATGGAGCCATCCTTGAGACCCTGATCAATTTCATTGATCTTGTCTTTGACTTCCTGCGGGATTACCGACTCAAAGTCGTGATAAGGAGCCAGGCCGGTCTCACCCACATAGTTGCCGCCAGGGAAATTACCCTCCGTGTGCAATTTGATCAGATCAAACACACCTGGGGTGATCAACTTCATGGCGCTGGAAATCAAGCAGGGATGTGCTTCCGGCAGGGTCTCCCACTGATCGGTATCAACGCCAATGCAGTATTTACCGCTTTCGCTGGCGACCTCAGTGAGGGCACCGTTACCGGTTTTACCACCGGCGCCGAAGATCACATCCGCGCCCTGGTCCATCGCCTGGCGAGCCGTCGAAGCGCCCCATTCAGGATCGGTGAAGGCCACATCCAGCCCACCGGGGTGGTAGGTGGAAATGATGTTGATGTCCGGGTTGATGTAGCGCGCCCCGGCCTCATAGCCTTCCTTGAAGGCCACCACTGGCGGAACGAGGTCTGTGCCAAGCACTGCTGCAATCGTACCCGTCTGGGTCATCTGGGCAGCCAGTGCACCTGCCAGGAAACCAGCTCTATCTTCGGGGAAGATCAAACCGGCGACATTCGGCAAAACCTCACCCTGGAACTGATCCACACCGATGAAATCGATGTCGGGATACTTCTGGGCTGCCAGGGCAGTTGCTTCACCCAGTGCGAACCCAACGGTCACAATAACATCATAACCCTGATCGGCGAAGAGTTCGATGTTCGGACCGTAATCCTTGGCATCCTTGGTTTCCACAAATTTCACCAATGCGCCAAGTTCTCGTTCAGCCTGCTGAACACCTTCCCAGGCTGACTGGTTAAAGGACTTATCGTCCACTTCACCCACATCGGTGACCAGGCCGACACACAGCACTTCTTCTTTGGGGCAATCTGCCTCTGTCGGCGCGGTCTCTTCTGGGGGCGGTGCCGCTGCTGGTTGGCAGGCAGCCAACACCAGCGAGGCGACGATCACAATTGCAAGCAAAAGCGAAGACTTCTTCAACATGGGGGATTCTCCTCCTTGGGGAAAAGAGAGTAGATAACCGTAGGGGCTCCGAATTCCTGCTTGCATGTCTGAACCCAGAGACCCCATTACCAACTTAACTTACCATAATCTGGGTGAATTTGGCAATATGCATTTCTTCTGGATCTATGGCAGAACGCCGGAATCCGGGCTGAATCCGGTGTCAATCAGGCCGGCATGTAATTCGACCAACATCTGATCCACCAACCTTTGCCGGCCCGGGGTGAATATTTCAGCATTCACATCAAAATAACCCACCGGCATGTCCAGGTCATGTCCCGCAGTTCCAGCAAGTAACTCAGGCCAGATCTGTTCCAGCACCACGGCAGGATGTGCCCGGACCGTGGCAATCCAGCGTTCTCGCAGCGCAGCATCCGGAGGCCGAGAACCAATGACCCATAGGTTTTCTCCTGCCAGATAACTCATTAATACCTCTTCTACGGTTGCGCCAGCCAGGTAAAAGGTCTGCACCGCCCGATCCGTGCTGGTTAAGTTCTCCACAATAGCCTGCCACTCAGCCGGACTGCTGCTCGCCGGTAATTCTCCCAGGAGTGGGTATTCATACGGCGGAAAGGGAGGGTTACATAGTCCACAGTAATACTCAGCTCCATTGAGGAAAGCCTGCCCGCCGGCCTGGCTGGCGGGGATGTCGCTTGCGGTAATTGCTGCCACCCGCCAATCCTCCGTCACGACAGCGGCGATAAATCCCGCCAGGAAGCCCTGATAATCCGGGCGATCACCCTCTGAACCAATCAGGCTCAAATTGCCAGCAGGCTCCAGAACCGGGAAACCCACAGCAATAAAAATGGTATCCGGTGTGGAAGTTACCATATCAGGAAGCGCTGCGACGGGGGTGGTCACCAACACCATTTTAACAGAAGGAAGCAGATCTGCGGAAGTCAACGTAGAAACTACCTCGATTTGCCAGCCCGCTTCACCAGCCAGGCGTTCGAAAGTATCCTGTAAGGAAACACTCCAGGAGGGTGGATTTTCCTCTGCAAGCACCAGGATCGCTTTGGGTATAGGCGGGGTAGGCGTTTCGGTCGGGGCCGCCGGCGTGAAAGTTACCACCGGCTCCGTTTCAACGGTTGGCGTGTTGCTGGTCGATTCTGGACCGGCAGCCTGGCAGGCCGTCAGCAAACCGGTCAATAATAAAATGAAAATCACGAATAAAATCTGGCGAACGTTCACGAACACCTCGTCCGTGCAGAAGATAGATAACCTGCACAGGCCTGTATTCTACTCACTCTTCTCCAGGCTGACCAGATCTCAGTCGTACAGGTTAGCCAGAGCAGTTACAAATTTCGGATTCGCCCAGACCTTCGAGGCAGAGCGGGCGGGTATAATAAACCAGGCAATCAAATTCCAACACACGGTCGAGTATCCAACACCTGATGAATATCCCCAAATCCAACCCCGTTCCAGACGAGCCTGATAATTTACCTCCTGCCCGCAGACGCCGGTCTCGGCGACTGCTCGCTCCATTGCCCGATGTGGAACGTGCGGATACTGTGGATCGTCTGGGGCACCGTCTCGCGCCAACGTTCGATTTTTTCCTTTTTTCGCTGATTTCCGGTCTCTTCTTTTGTGTGGGTATCTTTCTGGATGCGCCGCCTCTCCTGTTGTTGGCTGCTCTTTTTGCGCCCGTGATGGGACCGTTGATGGGTATGTCGCTGGGGATTGTCACTGGATCGGGGATGTATTTTTTACGCAGCTTGATTGGCTTTATGCTGGGCAGCCTGCTGGCCTTTCTGGCAGGCGCATTGGGCGGGTTTGTCTCTCAATACCTGCCAGCCGGAGAATTAACCCAGGCATTCGACAGCGCCCGCCTCTCCTGGATCAATCTGCTGGTGCTGGCCATCGGCAGTCTGTTTACCACGCTCTTTCTGGCACGATCAGCAGCGGTGGGGCGCGTCTGGAGTGTAGCCCTGGCGTATACCCTCTTTCTTCCCCTGGTCACCGCGGGATACGGTCTGATCAGCCGCACCCCTTTTCTCTGGCCGGACGGGCTTGTTGTGTATGCCATTTATATGTCCTGGAGTGTGACCTTGGGGGTAATTTGCCTGGCGCTACTTGGGTTTCGCCCGTTAACTCTGTTTGGTTATTCGATGAGCGGGGCTTTAACCCTGTTGGGCGTCATTCTGGCGATTGGAATGAGCAGCGCCGGAGCCGCTTTTGGCGCACAGATTGCCCTGCCGACATTCACCCCTACAGCTACATTTACGCTGACCCCCAGTCCGTCTCCCACCCTTACTCCTGTGCCGCCTACACCTACGGCTACTCTCACGCCTGTGCCGCCAACTGCCACCCTGACGCCCACGCCTACCCTCACACCCACGCAGACGGCTACACCGCTGTATGCCCTGGTGGGCGTCCCCGATGGTGCAGTCATTCGCGATGAGCCAGGAGGCAGGGTAGTCGCCAGCTACGTGGAGGGCACGCTGCTCCAGGTACTGAATCCTTTACCTGTCTTGTTAGGGTCTCAGTCGTGGGTGCTGGTTGCCGGGCCGGATGGCACGCAGGGTTGGATCCTGCAAACCCTGTTGATCACGGCCACGCCTTCGCCCAACTGGTGAGCTTAATCAAAAACTGGTTAACGCTTGAGTTCTTGCGGTGTAAACGCCATTGGCAATAATTCTGCCAGGGGTAAATCTACCCGGACCTCCCCCTTTTCATTTACGATTATCATCCGTGTATCCAGGCCAAATTCAGCCAGAACCTGTCGGCAAGAGCCACAGGGCATCCCTCCATTGTCCGTGGCAATAGCAATCGCCTGAAACTTACGCTCTCCCTGGTGAACCGCGGTGAATACCGCCACCCTCTCGGCGCAGATGCTATCCGGATAGGCTGCATTTTCGATATTTGCGCCGCTATAAATCTTCCCCGAATCAGCCAACAAAGCTGCCCCGACCGGATATTGCGAATAAGGCGCATAAGCCCATTGGCGGGCTTCCAGCGCCTTTTCAATCAATACTTTTTGTAATTCTTTATTCGACTGTTCAGGGTCTGGCATGTGATTTTTCCGCTTCTTCGTCGACTGTCGGCGTAGTTCGTTTGGCGCGCACTTTGCGAATCCGCCGCTTGGTGACCTGTTCTACGGTCAACTGGATATCGCCAATGACCAGACTCTCCCCGCCGGAAGGTACCCGCCCGATCTGGCTGTAGATATATCCACCGAGGGTATCGGCGTCATCCCGCGGCAGATTAGCGTGCATAATTTCATTGAAGTCGTCCAGGTCCATACGCCCGGAACATAAAAACTCGTCCGGGCCTACCTCCTGGTAAAAGGCTTCTTCGCGCAGGTCGTATTCATCGCGAATTTCACCTACGATTTCTTCGACGATATCTTCCAGGGTTACCAGCCCGGCGACGCCCCCATATTCATCCACCACCACCGCCATGTGGATGCGCCGCGCCTGCATTTCCGCCAGCAATTCATCTACTTTTTTCGCCTCGGGGATGAAATAGGCCGGTCGAATCAGGCTGCGCAGGCTCTGCAATTCATTACCCAGGCGCCAGGCATTGAGCAAGTCCTTGGCGTACAACAACCCCAGAACATTATCGATCGTTTCCTCATAAACCGGCACCCGCGAATAACCCGAATCCAGCAAGGCATCGACCGCGGCGCGCAATTCGGTATCGGCTTCCAACGCCAGCACATCAATACGCGGCACCATAATTTCGCGTGCCAGGGTTTCGCCCAGGTCAAAGATCGAATAAATCATTTTACGTTCTTCCTGCTCGATCAGACCTTCCTGTTCGCCGGCATCCACCAGGGTTTTCAATTCCGCTTCGGTAACCCGGGCTACATTCTGCATCTTGCCATTACCCTCTTTTATCACGGATAGCGGCACCTGGGTGAGGGGAGTCATTACCCAGCCAACAATATGGATCAGGCTCACATTGCGCAGGCACCAGGCTTCTGCCTGCCGCGAAATCAAGGCAGCCATGATCCATTCCAGCCAGGCGAGCAATAACCCGATGACCAGCAAGACAACAATTTCCAAAGCCAAATCACCACGATCAATAAGGCGCAGGTTATAGAGCCACAAAAACACATCCCCCAGCAGCAGAACGCGCAGCAACATTTGCAACGTATACAGACCTGCCAGGTAACGTGAAGAAGTATCCAGAATACTCAGCATACGATTTACCCGGTCGCCCCACTCGTCGCGCAGGGTCAGTAAACGCGCCAGGTTCAGGCTGGCCAGCGCACCTCGCGCCGCTGCTACCCATAAATCCAGACCTAAGAAGACAAAAAAGAGGACAAATAAAACCAGATTTGAATTACTCACGTTTCTCCAATTTGCGGATGACTCGCGCCGGCACACCCACAGCCAGCGCAAAATCAGGTACGTCTTTGGTCACCACTGAACCAGCGCCTGTGCGTGAACCTTCCCCCAGTTGAACAGGCGCTACCAGCATGGTGTCGCTGCCGATAAAAGATCGGTCGCCAATATGTGTTGGCGATTTTTTCACGCCATCATAATTGCAGGTGATCGTTCCAGCCCCAATATTGACCTCCACACCGATGGTGGCATCTCCAATGTAGGAAAAATGCCCCATTTTGGTACCCGGACCCAGGTAGGAGTTTTTCACTTCGCCAAAATTGCCCATGTGAACCCCGTCTGCCAGGTGAGCGCCTTTACGCAAATGGGCAAAGGGGCCAACCTCCACACCATTTTCCAGATGTGCTTCTTCCACTACGGAAGCCACAATTTTGCACCGAGCGCCAATCCGGGAGTCCTGAATGATCGTGTTGGGGCCAATTTCGTTTTCCGCCCCCAGGAATGTTTCACCTCGCAAACTGGTGTTCGGCCAGATGGTGGTATCCAATCCAATCTGCACCTCGGGCTCGATATAAGTTGTGCGCGGGTCAACCAGGGTCACTCCCGCCAGCATCCAGGCGGTATTAATCCGCTGTTGCAATTGGGCCCCCGCCTCCGCCAGATGAACGCGCGTATTCACCCCAATCGCTTCAGCCGGGTCGTCGATTTGTATTGCCTGAACCCCCGCACCTTGCTTCACGGCGACCTCGACCAGGTCGGTCAGATAATACTCCCCCTTTGGTGATACTTGGATGTGCTCAAGAGCCGACCACAACCAATCCGCGCGGAAGCAATACGCGCCGACGTTAAACTCGCGGATCGCGAGCTGCTCCGGAGTGGCGACGGCTTCTTCCACGATTGCCCGCACGTCGCCGTTCTCAGCGCGCACCACCCGCCCAAATCCACGCGAATCCTGCGCCAGGGCGGTAGTCATGGTAAAGGTGCCGGAAAAGACCTGCTGTCTCTCTACCAGGCGGGTTAATGTCTCCGCAGAGAGCAAGGGCATATCCCCGGCTACGACCAGGACAAGGTCGGTCTTGCCAGCCAGGTGCGGCACCGCCTGGCGTACGGCATCCCCGGTGCCCAGCAGCTCGGGCTGGTATATATAACTCGCCCGGTCGCCAAATACCGCCTGCACCTGTTTTGCGCCATAACCAACAACGACAGCCGGCTGCTGGTTGGTAGCTGCCTCAACTGCACGCATTACGTGCCAGAGCATGGGCTTCCCCAGGATAGGAAACATTACTTTTGGTATGGAAGATTTCATCCGGGTACCCTGACCGGCGGCCAATATCACGGCGGCGATTCTCATAAAATTCTCCTGGTCTGTCCGTTAAATAAATAAGCAACGCAAAACTGGAGTGTCCAGAGCGCTGCTCATCCACATGTTGTACGGGTACTGGCAAAGAGGCGAATCTTCTTCGTTAAGCGACATACTTCGTTAGTTTACTTCAGGCTGGGGCGTCCGGATTCGAACCAGAATCAACGGATCCAAAGTCCGCTGTGCTACCGTTGCACCACGCCCCAGCGTTCACTGCCATGCCCTGTGGCACGCAGCGGGAATTGTAACATAGGCAATGAATAAATGCCAAGTTTCACTCATCGGCTGAGGGGGTCAAACCCAACCGTTGAGCCTCGTCATACGAGAGCATCTCGGCATTATCGGGTAAAAAGGCCTTTTCTTCCCCCTCCAACTGCTCCCAAAAGGCATCCAATTCTTTTTTCCCCAATGGCGCCGGGGTGGAGCCGGCAACCAGCTTTTCCAGATCCCGGTCCTGGTCTTCCTGAACCGGCGGAAGTGGGGGGGATGGTTCTGGCAGAGCAGCCTGGGAGGTCAATGGTCGCCCCTCAGCTTCCGCCAACCCCAACTCCACAAATTGCTGGCGCAGAGTGTTCAAGAATTCCAGCATTTGCTGGACGCTGATTTCATGTGTGGCTGATTGGGTATCCTGTACCTGAACCAGGGCATGGCGCTCGCCTAATGGCGCCGCGATTACCGCCATTCCCGAACCGGAAAGATAAACCAGGTTATCCGCGCTTGGGCTGCCTAATAAAGCGGAAATCCGGCGGCTGGTGCTCACCATGGACATCAATACCGGTATCACCGCAGCCTGAGGGTGAAAATCCAGGTATTCGCCAGCCTGGGCAACCGATTTTCCGCTATCGTCCAGGATCATCACCGCAATTGCCTGCGTGCGCCGACGTTGCTCGACCAGCAGGCCGGCAACCGGCGCGGCGCCTGTGGTTTTTTCCGTTTCCTGCCCAGGGAGCGATGGATCCGGGATGGCAAAAATGTCCCTCACTGCTGCTACAAATTCGGAGATTTCAAGGGGTTTGTAAAAAAAGGCATCCGCACCACGAGCCAGCGCCTGTGTGCGGTATGAAGGCTCGGGCATTCCCGTGACCATGATGACCTTCATGTCGGGTTTTTTGAGGCGCATGCGCTCCATCAGCTCAAACCCGGTCATCCCCGGCAACCGGAAATCGGTCACCAGCAGATC
>JAGUYX010000185.1 GCA_020061145.1 Anaerolineales bacterium
CCTCCGCTGGTGATTGATTCGGCTCACAACGCCGATTCCGCCTTGAAGCTCCGCCAGACGGTGGATGATTATTTTCCCGATAGGCCGGTGGTGCTGGTATTTGGCGCATCCGGGGATAAAGATATCGCCGGAATGTACGCTTATCTGCTGCCGAGGGTTTCCTGTTTGATCGCGACCGCCTCCACCCATCCTCGCGCAGCGGACCCCGAAACGTTGCTCCAGCTGGCAGAGGCATATACCCTGCCCAAGTATGCGTGTGCTACGATAGAAGAAGCGCTGGAAGAAGCCGTACGGGTGGCAGGCAGCGAAGCCCTGGTGCTGGTAACTGGAAGTATTTTTGTCGCTGCGGGTGCTTTACAGGTATGGCAAACCCTGACCCCGAGATTGGTGGAGCATAAAGGATGAGACGTAGATCTGATTGGGATTCGGAAGACATAGAAGACGAATTCGAGAACGAAGAAGACGAAGAGGATTATAGCGAGGGGTTGCAAAAACGCACAGAGGAACTGTATAGTATCCCCGATGCTGAAACCGATGATGATGGTTTGATCTCCTGCGCAGTGCTCCCATTACGTGATGTGGTGATTTACCCGCATATGGTTTCGCCGCTTTTTTTGGGGCGAGAAATTTCCTTGCTGGCGGTTGAACATGCCCAGGAGGAAGAGCAAACGGTCATCGCCCTGGTACAACGCGACCCGGATGAAGATGAGATCATCCCGGACGATTTTCTGCCGATTGGGGTGGAAATGGCGGTCGGGAGGTTGATGCGTATGCCGGATGGCTCCAGCTCGGCATTGGTGCAGGCGCGGCGACGGGTGCATCTGATCGATTTCGTGCAGACCGAACCATATCTGGTGGCCCGCGCCCGCCCGATTTACGAGCGCAAACGAGTAGACCGTAAAACCGAAGCTACCATGCGGACTGCGCTGGATTTGTTTCACCAGTGCGTGCAGTTGAATCGCAGCGTCCCCGAAGAAGCCTATCTGTTCGCGCTGAACATTGACGATCCGGGCTGGCTGGCGGATATGATCTCGACGGCTATCAATCCCCCGCTGGAAAGCCGGCACGAATTGCTTTTACTCGTCGATCCGCTGGAACGGCTGGAACGCGTGAATGCCTTGCTGGCGGAAGAAATCGAAGTGCTCGAGTTGGAGGATGAAATCCAATCGCGCACACAGAGCGAGGTGGATCGTTCGCAACGTGAGTATTACCTGCGTGAACAAATGCGGGTGATCCAGACCGAGCTGGGCGATAACGATCCCTGGATACGTGACGTGGCCGAAATCCGCGCCCGGATTGAAGCCGCTGCCCTGCCGGACGAAGTGCGTGAACGCGCGATGAAAGAAGCTGAACGGCTGGCTCAGATGCCGCCCATGTCGCCAGAAGTAGGCATCATCCGCTCCTACGTGGAATGGATTCTGGATCTGCCCTGGATGGTGCGCACCAATGACAACCTGGATGTCCGCCATGCCTCCCGTGTGCTGGATCAATTCCATTATGGGCTGCCCAAAGCCAAAGAGCGTATTCTGGAGTATATTGCGGTGCGCAGCCTGAACCCGAAACGCCTCCGCCAGCCAATCCTGTGTTTTGTTGGCCCGCCGGGCACCGGCAAAACCTCGCTGGGTAAATCGATCGCTGAAGCATTAGGACGCAACTTCGTGCGTGTCTCGTTGGGAGGCGTGCGGGACGAGGCAGAAATTCGCGGCCACCGGCGCACCTATATCGGCGCGTTGCCCGGTCGTATTCTGCAAACCATGCGCCGGGCAGGCAGTAACAATCCTTTGTTCATGCTGGATGAAATCGATAAACTGGGCGCTGATTATCGCGGCGACCCTTCCGCAGCCATGCTGGAAGTGCTTGACCCGGAGCAAAATTTTTCGTTCTCCGATCATTATCTGGAGTTGCCCTTTGATCTTTCGCAGGTCATGTTCATCACCACAGCCAACACCACCATGAGTATCCCTCCGGCTTTGATCGACCGCATGGAGATCGTCGAATTTCCTGGTTATATCGAGGAAGAAAAGATCGAAATTGCCCGCCGGTTTCTGATCCCCCGGCAGCTGGAAGAAAGTGGTTTGGAAGAAGACGAGCTGCATTTTTCGCTGCAGGCCTTGCAGCGCATCATCCGCGAGTACACTTATGAAGCCGGAGTCCGTAACCTGGAACGAGAAATCGGACGGATTTGCCGGAAGGTAGCCCGATTGAAAGCTGAAAAAAGGCGTTTTCCCGGTCAGGTAGCCAGCACCTCCATCGAAAAGTTCCTTGGACCGCCAGAATTCTTCGATTTGAAAGCCGAAGGCGAGGATGAAATCGGAGTGGCGACTGCGCTGGCGTGGACGGAAAACGGCGGTGAAATCATGCCGGTTGAGGTTTTGTTGATGGAAGGCAAGGGAAACCTGCAAATCACCGGTCAGGTGGGTAACGTAATGCAGGAATCGGCACAGGCAGCGCTCTCTTATCTGAAATCCCGCGCCGACGACTTGCGGGTGGATATAGATATGTTCGATAATGTGGATATCCATATTCATATCCCGGAAGGCGCCATTCCGAAAGATGGCCCCAGTGCAGGCATCACCATCGCCGCAGCATTGATATCCGCCTTTACCGAACGGGCAATCCATAAAGAAGTGGGCATGACCGGCGAAATCACCCTGCGAGGCAAAATCCTGCCGGTCGGTGGAGTGCGGGAAAAAATCATCGCAGCTCATCGGGCAGGGTTGAAAACAGTCCTGATTCCCAAGCGTAACGAAAAAGACCTGGTCGAGGTGCCGCGTAAAGCGCGTACGGATTTATCGATTATCCCCATCGAACATATGGATCAGGTTATTGAACTGGCATTGTTCCCGCCTCGGGAAAAACCAGCCCGCCGGCGCAAGAAAAAAGAAACCGGGCAGACCGTCACAGAGACCGAGGCCTGAATTTCAGATTGAGGCGGGTGACTCCAAAGGTGGGCGGCGAAAAGGGTGATTCACATTATGATCAACAGGGACACCAGCTATAGATTGGCGCGCCTGGGGAGCCTGCTGGTCTGGTTGGCTTTACTGCTGGCAGGTTGTGTTTTACCCTATCCGGATGATTACCGGGCAACTTTGACCGTTCAGGTGACGGAAATTAACCCAACGCCAACCGGGTTTGAATTTTCTCATTCAGCCGGTTCACCCGCCGCGCTATCCACCCCGGAAGCAGAACAAACCTCCTTGCCCGCCGAACTGGAAGGGGATTCGCCTTATTATGCGGTGATCCATGTCGCTACCGGGAATTTCCTCAATGTGCGTCAGGGAGCGGGTACAGATCAGGATATTATTCAGACTCTGGATGCCAATGCGCGGGATATCAAGCTTACCGGAAGACGGGATGAAATCAATGGCGATCGCTGGGTGGAAATTAACCTTCCCGAAGGGGGAACCGGTTGGGTCGCGGCTGATTTTCTCACGCCCCAGGTGCCGGCAGGCGCATTTTGCGGGAGCGCCCGCATTCGCACCCTGGTGAGAGATTTTCAGAGAGCGTTAACCGAAAAAGATGGTGAAACACTGGCTGCTTTGGTCAACCCACAGCGCGATTTGACCTTATGGCGGCGGGAGATGAGCAGCTCGCTTACCCTGACTGCACAAGAAACGAATACAATTTTCACATCGACCAGGGAATGGATCTGGGGCACCAATCCGGAAAACGACGAACCACGTACCGGCAGCTTTTCCCGGCTGGTTCTTCCAGAGCTGGAGCCGGTCTTCCTGGGTCAGCACGCTCAGGCGTGCAACTCGCTGGAGTTTGCGACTTCGACCGGGCCTACCAGTTTGCCGGTAACCTGGCCGGAAGAATTAAGCAACCTGAATTATCTGGCATTCTACCTGCCTGCCGGACAGTCCGAATCCCAATCGTGGCTTGCCTGGACGATGGGGGTGGAGGTCCTTAATGGCCAGCCTTACCTGACTTACCTGATCCAGTACGCCGGAGAAAACTAAACCACCGAAGAGAAGATAGCCGGGTTTTCCAGGATAGCCTGCATGTGGGGTACCTGCTGGCGGATATATTCACGGTTGGAGTGTTGTTCAAAAAACGGGCCGGTTCCCCCATATTCGAAAGCCAGCAAAAATGGCTCGGGCCACAATCCTGTGTGTATGCACTGGCTGGCCCAGGCCAGCCATTCCCAATCCGAATCGATTAATTCCAGGTGATCTTGCAGGTAGCCATCTTCCAGGGTGTGCAGCCCGGTGAAATGGATTTCTTTCAGTTGGGCCAGGGGTAGCTGGTGAATGTATGCATGAGGATCCAGCCCCAAAGTATTGGCCGAAATTCGGGCGTGGGGTATATCCAGCAGAAAGCCACAGCCGGTGATTTCAACCACCCGGCTGATGACTTGCGGCAGGGCAGTCTCTGCCAGTTTTCGCGAAACATCCGGCCCGCGATAAGGGACGTTTTCCACAATCACCCGCTCTGCACCAAAGCGCTGTACCGCCTGGCTGACATCCGCCAGCAGGCAGTCCAGTACCTGTTGTTGGCGAATATCGGCCGGTAACGACGAAAAATTGTGTCCAAAATCCTTATCCTTTGCGTTCAGGTGCAGGTTAACGTAACGCGTTGACGTATTTGCAAGGTAAGTTTCGATTTCCGCCCAGTTGCTCTGGGCGATTTTCCCGGAGCCGGCGCGTAATTCAAAGTGCACCATCACCGGGCGAACCTGACTGGCTGCTGTCACCATCCACTGCCAGGGTGGTGTTTTAAAGAAATCGATCTGGATTTCCCCGGTGCGCACCAGCTCCGCAGCCTGGGGGGAGTAATTCAATGCGAAGTACAAGGTTTTCTCCGGAAATGCGTCAAGGGCAGGCGTTGTTCAGGTGTTCCTGAAAACTTTCGGCGAAGACATGCCGTCCGGAATCGTCACAGGCGGCGCGGAAGTAAAAATACGGCGTCTGGGCAGGAAAAGCCACCGCCCGCAGAGACTCGATTGTGGGGCTGGCGATCGGTCCGGGAGGCAAACCGGCATGCAGGTAGGTGTTGTAGCGTGAATTTACCTGCAGGTCCTCCAGGCTGAGCGGAGAGCGCCACCAGCTCTGCCGTTGCGCATCAAATCCCAGTGCGTATTGCACCGTCGGGTCAGCGTCCAGCCGTCCCCCTTCTGCCAGCCGGTTGAGAAAAACACTGGCGATCAGCGGTTTTTCTTCGTCGATTACCGCTTCTCGTTCGACGATCGAAGCCAGGGTGACGGCTTCGTACAGGTTCAACCCCTGGCGTTCAAACCCCTGGCGCAGGTCCGCTTTCACCTGCGTATCAAAACGTTCCAGAAAAAGCGAGATGATCTCTACTAACGCCGCCTGCCGTGAGATTTCATAAACGCCTGGATACATAAATCCTTCCAGCGAAGCCCCGGCAGGAAGCTCCAGGATCAATGGGTGCCAGGGATCCGGGTTAAACGCAGCCTGCAGAAATTCTTCCGGTGTAATTTGCAGACCGGAAGTCGGCAGGGCAGCGGCGATTTCTTCCAACCGCCAACCGGGCAGGATGGGGAAAATCACGGTCGTGGATGAGGCATCCTGAAGAGCGAGCGCGATTTCCACCGGACTGAGCGCCGGGCTGAGCCGGTAGTTTCCCGGTTGCAGGCGAGTGTCCAGGCCGGTATATTGTAAATATACCCGTAATGCTGCCGGGTCGGGGATTAACTCCGCCTCCCATAGCTTAGCCAGGATTTGCGGAGTCGCTTCGCCGGGAAGAATGACCAGTTCTTCCAATTCACCGTCTTTCCGGTAAGGGGTAAACAATTGCTTCTGGTAAAAAAGCAACATTACTTCCAGCATTTTCCTTTGCCGCCAGGACAGGTTTTCGGCAGGCTCGCCAAAGACCTGGGTTACCCGCCGGTTGACCTCATTGGAGGCGATTACCAGCCCGGCAAGCATCACGCAGGCCAGAGCAAGGCAAATCACCAGGCAGGAGAGGAGGCGTTTTGATTTCATGGGTTCAGGCCTCAAATTCCCCGCTGGCAGGAAAATTCGCATCGAGGAAGGATTGCAGGATTACGGTGGCTGCCAGCTCATCCAGATGCCCCCGGCGTTTTTTACGCCGGGTTGCCATTTCCTGGCGAGCTTCCTGAGCAATTTTCGTGCTTCCGCTTTCATCCCATAACATGATCTGGCACCCAACCAGTTCTTTCAAGGCGCCTGCCAGACGTCTTGCCTGCCGGCCTTCAAAAGTCGGCTCGCCGCGATCATCCAGCGCCTGTCCGATCACAATCATTTCGGCCTGGTTTTCAACGGCAATACGGGCGATGGTCTGGGCATCCTTCTGGCGGGATTCATGCTGGATCACCATCAGAGGGTTGGCAATCATACCGCCTGGATCGCTGATTGCCAGACCGATATTTTTACTTCCCGGATCCACGCCAAGTACGCGCATACTTCGCTTACCCGGACCCCGGAAGCAGGGTTATCGAAATTCGGCCGGGTAAAAGCGGCAGGCGCGGCCACCAACCCGGAGAGGGGCGTATGATCGCGCGCTCGGAGAGTTTCATTTCTTCCAGGTAAGCGTTGGCCGACACGAGATCTTTTCCGGCCAGGCTGGCAGTCAGGGCAGCCAGATCGGGCAGCGGGTAAATTGGGCGCTGCGCCTGAATTTGCCACTCTGCGCTGCCATCCGGAAGAGGCCTTGGCTGGTTTAACGCTTTGATCTCCAATGAGCCTGCCTGTGCCGCAAACCCGCTTTTCAAACGGGCATCCAGCACTTCTTGAGCCAGTTGTTCCACCGCCTGAGCAGGCACATATCGGACTGCATACACAACCCGTAATGCCAGCTCCAGTTCATCTGCAGGACTGTCCAACCCTGGCGTGAATGTTTCACCGATTATTTCCACCAGTTCCGGGGTGGGTGTGAGCAGCAAATCTTCCGGATGGCTGGTGCGCTGATATTCTGTGATGGCTGTTTGTTCCAGCGTTTCCAGGAGACGCATCTTTAATTTTGATTGATCCTGCTGGCTGGCGGCCGAAACTATACGACTGCTTCCGCCCCGGGTGGGCTCCGGGTTGGTTACAGTCAGGTCCAACCCCAGAGGACCTTCGATCGCCAGCAGGCTTCCGGCAGGCAAATTGCCATCGCTGCCGGCTGCAAGCGCCTGCACCGGCACCGTGAGGCTTTCGCCGGAGCCGGCGCGCAATGTGGCGTGACGGGTGGTGACAAAACGTTGGGGGGGTAAATCCAGCGTTCGGACCACCGTGCCGGCGGGAATGACCACCGGGTTGACTGTCAGGTTGGTGAAAGTCACCGAACCACCTGCAGCCTGATCCGGGATCAGCAATCTTCCACTGGTCGGGATGCTCGACCGTCCTTCGACTTCGATTAACGTCTCTTCAACCGGTAATAAACCGGAGAGATTTACCTGGCGAATATCCTTTGAAGCACGCACTTGAATGGTCACCACCTGGGTTTCAAGGGCGGGCTGTAAGGTGATCTCTGCTGAGGGGAGCAACACAGCCGCCAGCGCCAGCACAGCCGCCACGCCTAGAGAAAACCAGAATAATCGTACTCCCGGCAGGTTCAGCATTGGCGAGGGTACAGGATGGGCAGCCTCCCGCAACTCATCCAGCGATCGATCCGCAGGAGCAGGAGCAATCAACCGCCTGCGCCAGTGAGAAGGCCTCGCCCAACGGTTTTTCTGGGCTTCTATTGTGGAAGCAAAAACCGAAATTCCCAGGCTGCGGGCATTTTCTTTCACCACAGGATCCCGGGTAACCAGAGCCAGTTGGGCGCCAAGGCTGGCGGAATGTCGGGTGATCAGGATCAGATCCAGCCGGCGGGTTAAGATACGTCCTTTGCGCGGCCATACCAGCAATATCCGCCCGGTTTGTTTCCAGCCTAGCTTGTCGCGGGTGGAGATGGCATCATCATGTGAGTCTAAATGCACCACCTGGGTTTTCATGTGTTTGGGCGATAATTCTCAGGGATGGAAAGCCGTTACTGTGTCGATCACCAGCTCCTGTTCGTTCATCTCCAATGAATTATAAAAGGGAAGCCGAACCAGACGATCGCTGACTTCTTCGGTCACCGGGCAATCTCCTTCTTTACCCCCAAATTTACGCCCCATTTCCGAAAGATGCAGTGGCTGGTAGTGAAAAACACTCAAGATACCGGCCTGTTTCATATGCTCGATAAAAGCTGTGCGGCTTGTCAGGTCGGGCAACAAGAGGTAATACATATGATAGGCCTGGTGTACGTCCGCGGGGATGCAGGGCGTAGAGACCCCGTTTTCTGTAGCCCAATCCTGTAATTCTGCATCATACGTTTCCCAGATTTGCCGGCGACGTTCCTGGATTGATTCCCAGTTTTCAAGCTGAGCAAACAGGTATGCTGCCAGCATGTCGGATGGCAGGTAGCTCGAGCCCAGATCCACCCAGGTGTATTTATCGACCTGCCCGCGGAAAAAGCGACTGCGGTTGGTGCCTTTTTCGCGCAGAATTTCTGCGCGCTCAATCAGCCGGGGATCATTGATCAGCAAAGCCCCACCTTCTCCGCAAGTAATATTTTTAGTCTCATGAAAGCTTTGCGTCGCCAGAGTGCCGAATGTGCCCAGGTATTGATTTTGGTACTTGCCGAACAGTCCATGCGCGTTATCTTCCACGACTGCGATTTGGTAACGCCGGGAGATTTCCATGATCCGCTCCATCTCGCAGCCAACGCCGGCATAGTGCACCGGTAAAACCACCTTTGTGCGTTCCGTGATCAGCGCTTCGAGTTGGTTTTCGTCCAGATTAAGCGTATCTGGACGAATATCGATAAATACCGGGCGCGCCCCGCGTAAGGCGAAAGCATTGGCGGTGGAGACGAATGTAAAAGAAGGCAGGATCACTTCGTCGCCCGGCTGAATATCCAGCAAAAGCGCGGTCATTTCCAGCGCATGGGTGCAGGAGGTGGTCAACAGTACTTTAGGGATTTGCAGTAAATCCTGGAGTATTTGCTGGCACGAGTGCGTGAAGGAGCCATCCCCCGAAAGGTGCGCTTTCTGAATGGCATGCGCCATGTACATCACTTCATTGCCGGTGAAGGACGGTTTATTAAACGGGATTTTGTATCCGCTCATAAAGCCTCAAGCTCGATGGTTCTCTGCAAACCACTTATGATACCAGAGTTCGATAGCAGCCAGCCGGAACCCTGCCGACTGGTACAGGCGTAAAGCAGCCTGGTTGCTGCCCTGGGTGACGACCTTTACCTGTTCAACCTCGTGAGAGCCAAACCATCCAGACGCGGCAGTTACCAGCGCAGCGCCAATCCCCAATCCCCTGGAATCTTCGGCGACTCCCACCAACCCGATCTGCCCCACGTGGGTGGACTGATCGATCCGGACGGTAATGAACCCGCTTACCGTTCCCCTGTTTTCAGCGACCAGTACCTGATCCGCAAAGCCGGACAGGCTGTTCGTTATCCAGGTCACATACAGGCGGCGTGCCTTTTCAGTGCCGAAACCGGGGTCATTGAAAAACCGTGTGCCGGCGTAACTGCTCCCGGCAATAGCTTTTAATGCTGGCAGATCGTCCTGGGAAGCGGGACGAATTTGAAGGTTGGCGGATATCGGTTTTGGGTAGCTCGAGGTTACTCTGCATTCCAGGGTCAGCCGGATGTCAACCAGACGAAAGCCATCGTCTTCGAGCAAACGTACCGTATCCGGTTGAAACGCCGGGACGAGGTAATACAGGCAATCAATGTGCTGTTCCCGGCACCACGAATTGGCCGATTGGAGCGCTTCTGGATGGAGGATTACCGAATCCAGGCGAGCGATGCGTTTGCCAAAAAACTGGCTGTCCCATTCCAGGTAACGGCAAGCGTAATCCATACGGTCAACCGTTTTCAGCAACCGATATCGACTCTCGCACCACGTACGAAGGCCGATCCATCAGCCGGAAATGCATCCGCGCCAGGTATTCTCCGATAATGCCCAGAGCGAAAAGTTGTACCCCGGAGAAAATGGCAATCGTGGAAGCCAGGAAGGGAAACCCGGGTACCGGATTACCCTGCAGCAGGTAACGCCCCAGCACGTAAGCCAGAACCAGTAGACCAAAAAACGCAAACACAAAGCCG
>JAGUYX010000019.1 GCA_020061145.1 Anaerolineales bacterium
GAGACCCTGCAAACCCGCCTGCGGCGTCGATCAAAACAATCAGCGCAAGGTGAACTTCCTGGAAGACGATTCCTGGTTGCCGGAAGCCGACCGGCCGTTATTGCACAATGTGCGGGCTTTCCGGGAAGAGCTGGGCCATCACAGTCGCGTCCCGGCGATTTCGATCTTCGGCTATGGCATCAAGACCATCTCCGGAATTACCCTGGAAATACTGGAGCGCGGGCTGTTCGGCAATATCAATTACCAGCAGGAGCCTGCCGGAGACAGCACCATTCCCCAAAACAGCGCGGTGCTGGATGGGACGGAAATCCACCCGGTGCAGCAATACCACGGCTCGCTGTTTGTCGACCAGGATGTGAAAATGCGCCTGAAGATCGAGCTGACGAAGAAAATTTAGCCGAAAATTCCGGGTTTCTCTTTGAGTAAAAATAAACGAATCAATTGCGTTGGTAACGGAATCAGGGTAGGATAAGCGGCAACCTCACCTGCGCCGCGATCCTCTATGACCAACCGCACCCCACCTGCCCAACCCGGAAACAATCGCATTGGGGATATTCTCTTCTGGCTGGCAGTGGTCGTGCTGAGCCTGACCGCCGCCGGGCTGATCGGGGCGCTGGTGCTCGACCAATGGCGGATCAACCAGGCTGTACCCACGGAAATTATTTACGCCCCGCCCACATCCACCGCCACACGCATACCTCCGCCTGCCTCCGCCACGCCGACGCTCACGCCCGCGCTTACCCCCACAGAATGGGCAATCGAAGCCCCGGAGAATCCCGCCGGCACGCCTGCCGTTGAGCAGACTCCTTTACCCGATTTCGACTTCCAGGACGAGTTTTCAGATCCGAATTCCGGCTGGTCGACCGTCAGCCGCTCCGCTTCCACCCGAAATTACGAGGGCGGCGCTTACCTGATCGAGATCACTGCCGCCCGGGTGTATGGCGTCAGCTTTATCCCCGTGGAAGGCTCGCCAGCTTTGCTTAGCTTTGACGCCGCCGTAGTAGACCCCGCCAGCGGAACATTCGGGGTGTTATGCCAGTACACCGACGAAGCCAATTTTTACCTGGTCGAAATTAACCCACAGGCCGCCCAGGTGAGTCTCGGGCAGCGCCAGGCCGGGAATTTCCGCCCGTTGAGCGACCCGGAATGGCAGGCGCTGTCCGGCTTCAATAACGCCCCGCTGGCTATCAACCACCTGGAAATCGTTTGTACTCCGGAACTTCTGCGGGTGAGCGCTAACGGGGAAACGCCGGTGGAAGCCAGTGCGCTTAACCCGGCAGGCGGCTCCCGCGCCGCCCTGTTTGTCGCCGGCGGGAGAAACCTGCCCCCGGGTGGCGTCACGCGGGTGTATTTTGACCAGTTTGCTGCCCGGATAGAGCCGTGAATCCATCAACCGCATGGATGGGGCATGGCTCGCGGTTGAAATCTTCCAGAACCGGTCTATACTATACATGAGCCGGTGTTAACCACGACGTTATCCAAACGATATATCCATCATTACAGGACAACTTCATGAATAAGCGCACGGTCCATTTAATCTGGGGGACGGTCTTAATCCTTGCCGGGTTATTGTTTCTGGCGCAAAACATGGCGTGGCTTCCCACCCTGTCTACCCTGGTCTGGGCGGCGATCAGCTTTGGTCTCAGCCTGCTTTTCCTGGTTTCCTTCCTGATCAGCCGCCCGCAAGAAATCGGCTGGTTGTTCCCGGGATTTATCTTTGCCGGCACCGGAGTGACGCTCAGCCTGGTGACTTACGGCGTGCAGAGCGATCTGCTGGCGGTACCGGTTTTACTCGGTGTGGCCTTGCCTTTCCTGGTTGTATTTTTACTCGACCGGCAGAAAAATGGCTGGGCGTTGATCCCTGCCTGGGTGATGCTGGCCTTGATTGCCGTGGTTTTCCTGAGCACCCGGGTTTCCGGTGAAGTGGTCGGCGCGGTGGTGATGTTTTCCATCGGCCTGCCCTTCCTGTTCGTGTTTCTGCGGGATCGCAGCCAGTGGTGGGGGTTGATTCCCGGGCTGATTCTGAGCGGCATGGGAGTGGTGATCCTGCTGGTCAACCAGGCTGGCAGCGATTACATCGCTTCACTCATTTTGTTTGTGATCGCCCTGCCTTTCCTCCTGGTCTTTTTGTGGAGCAGGGATAACTGGTGGGGCTTGATTCCGGCAGGAATACTGACCAGTATCGGCACAGCGTTGTTGCTGTTTGGGCGTATGCAGACCGGTCTACGCCAGGCAGCCTTATTGAACGCTGTTATCCTGGCCGGTTGGGCGTTGACCTTTGGGATCCTGTGGTTGCTGCGCGGCTCACGCCCCACCGGGTGGGCGCGCTACCCGGCGCTCGCCCTGGGTGTGGGTGCGATTATTGCCGTTGTCTTCGGCGCCAGTTTTCGCAACCTGTGGCCGATAATCATCATTCTGATTGGCCTGCTGATGATCGTTTTTAGCCTGGGATCCCAATCGAGCCAGAAAGAAGCGCAGGAGGCGCAATCCTTGGATGAATCTGAGTCCGGCGCAAAAAGCTGAATTTTTCAACCGGGTCTGGAACTGGGTGCGCCAGGTGCCGCCCGGTAAGGTGGTCACCTATGGGCAGGTGGCTGAGCATGTCGGCGCGCCAGCCGGGGTGCCCCCGCAGATTTTCGGCGCTTATGGCTCGCGCTGGGTCGGCGGAGCGATGAAGGGTTGTCCGGATGACGTACCCTGGCAGCGGGTAATCAATTCACAAGGCAGGATCAGCCTGCAAGGCGAAATTGGGGCGCGGCAGCGGGTATTGTTAGAAGCGGAAGGGGTGGAGTTTGACGCGCGCGAGCGCGTCGATTTGCGGGTTTACGGCTGGATCAGCGCCGACCCCGGAGCGCAGCTCAATTTGCCGGGGTTATGAAGGCCGGGAGGCTGCTTCCATCCGTTCCTCGGCGATTCCCGGCAGGCGAGCCTGCATCATGACCAGGAAAACCATCAGCGGCCAGAGCTGAATAAATAGACGGGTAAAAAGTGTCGAGAGTGGCATTAAGGGGTCGGATGGGGCGGTCTGAAATACCAGCAGGCTGACCAGGAAGCTGACCAGGATAACCCGCCATAACAGGCGGTCGGCTTTACGGGCAGCCGCCCCGGGTTGGCGACCGGCGATCAGGAGAAAAATAACCAGCAATGCGACCGGCACCATGTGATTGGGGGAGAGCGTCACAAATTGGCTGCCCAACCCGCGTAATACCTGTTCAAGTTGTTCGAGGGAAAACAACCGGTCCAGAAAACCGGCGATGTCGGTGTAATTGGGCGCGGCGGCGATGAACACCAGCCGGAAGGTAAGGGTGAACATCAGCGGGGGTAAAAAGCCGAGCAGGAAAAATTGCCAGGCGAGCACTTCTTTCGCCACGTTGTTATGGCGCGATATCCACACCAGGCGCACCAGTAAAAACGCAAGCAGGAAAATCCAGGCTGCGTTCGAGGTCCAGGTCATCAATCCGGCGGAAATACCGGCAAAGACGAGCAGCAATTCGTCCCGAGAAGTGTGGCTGTCGTACAGGTAAAACGCCAGGGCGCAGGCCAGGGTGAAAAACATCAGCGGCAGGCTGGCGGTCTGGCCGTGGATCAACACCACCCAGGCGCTGGCGCCGAGCATGGCGAAACCCGTCAGCCAGCCGACCCAATATCCGCGTAAAAGCGAGGCGGCTGCTGAAACCAGCCAGAGCGAGCTGAGGGCGAATACCAGCCCGAAGAATTGCGGCGCCCACTGCGCTTCACGTCCCTGGAAAATCCACATACGCGCCACGCTTGAGCCGAAGAGCAACGGCTCGGCGGGATCTGTATTCAGCGGGGAAAACAGGTTGACCCACGCAGCGCGGGTGCGGAACATATAACGCGCTGACAGGTTCCAGGTGGTCCAGGCGTCGGTGACGCCGTTTTCGTATAAATGGATGCCCATCTGATATGCCGCCAGGAGGCCAACCAGACCGAGTAGCAGCCCTGCCGGCAGTAAAACCGACCACAGGCGAGGTTGAAAACCGGGTAATTTCAGGGAGAGCCTGAAGTGCGGGGTAAATCCGGCGCGCAGATACAGCGCAAGCAGGAAAATGGTCACTGCCAGCTCAAACAATACGTAGGTGAAGTCGGGCGGGCCGAAAATCCCCCTCCAGGCAAAATAAATCATCGAGGTGCTGCCGTAACCGATGCCAAAGGTCAACGCCAGGCGAACCCAACGCAGGCTGAGCGCAGGTTTCGGTTGGGTGCGGGATGGCTCGGCGCCGGTTTCGTCAGACAGCAGGTCTTCCGGGTGATCCGGCTCTCCATGTATCCCTGTCTGGATACGGCGTGGCGCCGCCGGATCGCGCACCAGCAGGGCGACCAGCAAATAACCATGGATCAAGGTCAGTAGCAGGCCAACCAGAGGCAGCGTGATCATGGGTTCCCCGGCTTATGGAACAACATCACCCCGCTCTCGCAATCCTGAACGAGCCGGTACCCTTCCATATTTTGCGGCGGCTGGGGCGGGGCGGAGCTGTAAAAAGCCACGATATAGGTTTCATCCAGGCTGTCCGCTACCAGGATAGGCGCCAGGGAGTATTGCACCTGACGGTAAAGGCTCAGGTGCGCCACCGGAGACAGGTCGGAGGTGAAGCCAATCTGCTCTTGATCGACCAGGAATTCTTTCACACAGCGTATGGCGCGCTCGGTACGCGAGACCTCATCCCGCGGGACAGAGCCGCCGCGCTGGCGCGCCAGAACGAAGATTTCTGGCTCGAAATGGTATAGACCCAGGATCAATCCGGCCAGCACGCCGGCGTATAAAACAACCAGCGCCAGGTGAGTTCGCCAGTCGGGTTTCACACCTTGGGAATTGGACTCCATGAGCGTCTCTGTGGGGCTTGAGTCAATCCGCAAACGGAATCAGGCATACCGTGGCAGAATAAATTCCAGCCGGTTTAAGCTTTCCGCTCAGACAGCGGCGATATGTTTGCGCGGTACTGTATGCGTCAGCCGGCGAAACATACACACGGCTGAATCGGGGCACAGCTCGCTGAACTCGGGGGTAGCTTGAATGTCTTCCGGGGCGTTGAGGTGCGGTAAGCGATGATAACCCAGATGGGTAAAAAACCGCTCTGCGCCGGTCGTCAGCAGGTACAGGTCGCGGATGCCATATTCCAGGGCGGTTTCTTCCAGCAGGTGGACCAGGTGGCTGCCCAATCCGTGCCCCCGATAAGCAGGATCCACCACCAGGGAGCGCAGCAAGGCTGCCGGCTGGCGAATTTCCAATCCGCCAACGGCAACCAGCGTTTCGCCATCGCGGACGATCAGAAAGCTGGATAAATGATCTGGGGTAAGGTCGGAGTAAGGAAGGTCGTTAGCGGACAACAGCGTCTGAATGCGCGGCAGGTCCTGAGTAGTTGGTTGGGTAATATGCATAGAGAGGCTTTCTTGTGGATAGGAAAATCGGTTTATTTTACTATGAATTTATGTGTCAGGTCAAAAATAACCTGTCTGTTTATTGCCTGGAAATGGCGATGGGCCTCTTGGAAAAGGCCCATCTTGGAGTTATTTCTGCATCCATAAGTTACAAAATTGTCAGGATTCGCTTCCCTGCCTAACCGACCCGCCGGTGATTGCCTGCCTGATGAAAATCCTCCGAGGTATTTTCCCGAATTGGGGAAAAAATTATGCTAAATGTCAGTATCGCCGATCTCAGGAGATTGTTATACTAATTTATCGGGCGCCGGCTGAAACCCTGCAGCAACGCGCCAACTTGCCCTTATCTTTTTGTTTTCTCCGGAAAAACATGACTTATCATCTTTTTATTCCTGCAAACGAGTGGATCGCCTACCTGCTCGGGGCGATCGTGGTTTTATGTGTGGGGCTGGCAATCCTCAGTCTGCAACGCCGCAACCGGCCAGGCGTACGTTTTTTCGGCCGGATGATGTTCCTGGCCGGATTCTGGGCGTTTACCGAGCTGATGGGGATGTACGCCCCGACCCTGGAAGCGAAAACTCGCTGGTCGCAGATATCCTATTTCAGCATCGCCCTGATCCCGGTGTTGTGGTTTTTCTTCTGCCTGGCATACACCGGCCGGCTGGGGAACATTCCGCGAAAATACCGGGCGTTTTTTTCTGGTGGTCCCGTTGCTCACCCTGGCGCTGGTGTGGACGAATGACCTGCATCATCTGGTTTATACGGAAATAGAAGCCCGCCCGGAAGGAATCGGGAATCCCATCTTCCATCATGGAGCCTGGTTCTGGGTGAATGCCGCGTATGCCTATTTATTGATGCTGGCCGGTACGATTCTGCTGTTTATCTCCCTTTTTCGCGCCCCTCTGCATTATCGGATGCAGATGTGGTCGCTGGCGTTAGGAGCCTCCCTGCCGCTGGCAGCCAATCTGGTGTACGTTACCGGGACTTCCCCATTGCAAGGCGTCGATCCTACCCCGATCGCCTTCAGCCTTACCGGCCTGATCTATATGATCAGTCTGTGGCACCTGGGTTTTCTAGAGCTGGTGCCTCTGGCGCGTGATTCATTGATCGAGCACCTGAGCGACGGCATGCTGGTGGTGGATCACCAGATGCAATTAGTGGACGCCAACCCGGCGGCCATCCAGTTGCTGGAGATCGAAAACCAACCGCTGTTGGGAAAGACCCTGGCGGATGTTTTTCCCGCGCTGGCGGATGATCAAGACCTGTTCATCGTCGACGGTCAACCGCGCCAGGAGCGCACGCTTTCGCTGAGCGATAAACGCATCCTCGAAGTGCAGACCACCCGAGTTCAACATCCCGAGGGAGGTTTTTCTGGGTGGGTGGTCAACCTGCGCGATATCACCGCCCTGAAGCAGGCAGAAGAAACGCTGCTGACCAGCACGGAAAGTTATCGCGCCATCGTGGAGAGTTCGGGTGTGCCCATGGTGCTTACCGATTACGAACCGGGCGGCGAGGTGCTGTATGCCAACCAGCGCGCCCAGGAGTTGTTCCAGATCGAGGGTAAGGAGGCAATCGGCCGCCCGGCGACAGATTTTTACCAGGACCCGGAGCAGCGGCAGGCCTTTTTGCTGGAATTGCAAAACCAGGGTAAGGTGGATGGCTTTGAGCTGGCTTTGCGCGCTGCATCTGGCGAGCAATTGGATTTACTGGTGTCGGCGCGGATAATCCATTACCAGGGGATACCGGCGATACTGAGCACTTTCCAGGATGTCACCGAACAACGCCGGCGCATGGATGCCCTGATACAGGAACGCCAGGCGGCGGAATCCGCCCGCAAGACCGCCGAGATCACCGCCCGGCAATTGCAGAGCGCCCTGGAAACGCTGGAGCAACTGGCCACCACCGATGAGCTCACCGGGGCACTCAATCGCCGCCGGTTTATCGAGCTGATGCAGCGCGAGCTCAACCTGGCGCGGCGTTATACCCGCCCGGCAGCGCTGATTCTGTTCGACCTGGATGGTTTCAAACAGGCCAATGACCTCTATGGGCATGTCGCCGGGGACGAGGTCTTGCGTTTTCTAAGCAACCTGTTGCACGAAAACCTGCGCCAGACGGATTACCTGGTACGGTGGGGCGGCGACGAGTTTGTCATCCTCACCCCGGAAACGACCCACGAGCAGGCCGGTTTGTTAGGCGAAAAGGTGCGCGCCCTGATTGCCGGCGCCACCTTCCCCGTGGTGGGGAAAATGACTGCCAGCCTGGGATTGACCATGCTGAGACCCGATGACAGCATCGATGAGGTGGTGCGCCGCGCCGACCGGGCATTATACCAGGCTAAAAACCAGGGGGGTAACTGCCTGGTGATCAGCGATAATTGATCGAATCCCACCGGAACCCGACTTCTGAATTGTGCAGAATTGTGATAAATCAGATATGTTATATCCTGTTAGGGTTGTTTAAATTAGCCTGCGCAACCGATAGCGTAGTCTCACCCCATTTTAAGAAAATATTAACCTGATTTTAGAATGGATTAATATTTGCATTAAAATATGCGTAAATCTACAACAAATCCCCTTAAATGGGGGAATTTGTTAATAATAGTGATAAATAAGATTGAAATTAATAATCTTTGCATTCCTGTTAGCCCGGGGGGTAAATACTTTACAAAGGGTATTTTTCTGCTAAATTATTAATAACATTGTCCAGCAATGTTATCTACTGATCGAATCCAAATAGGAGGAAAAATATCTGATATATCCTGATTAAAAACCACACGCGTTAACGACAAATGTTCCTGTTTACGTAAACCCGTTAGCCAAAAAATACCTCGGGGGTTGACGGGGGAATCTACCACACAGGGGATGGGCATGCTAAAATTTAAGATCTATTCCCATTTAATCCGCAAGGTAGTCATGGGGCTGGTTGGCGTGTTGATCGCGACAGCCCCGGTGCAACTGGCAGCGCTGGCTGATTTGCCGGGTACGGCAGAAAATCCGGCTGCTGTTAACGCGCCAGATACCCTGTCGGGGCGCCTTTCGCTGGCTCCCGCCAACCCGGTAGCGCCGCTGGCCCCGACAGCCACCACCAATACGTTTACCCTGCGTGTGACCAGCGCCCGGGATGAGCCCAACGCCGATATCGGCCCGGTGCTCAAGGGAGATCCGATCACCGCATACAAATGGCAGATCGTTGCGGATAACACCGGCGATCCTTTCGAGGCCAACCCGGATTGTTATCCCTATCTCAACAACGATCCTGCCCTGGGGGCAAATCCCAGTTATCCGGGTACCTGTAACTGGCCCGGGTTGCGCACCGTACCGGGATATGCCCCTGTCGTCACCCAGGGCGATCAAACCCAACTGGACTTAACCGCCAGCCTGACTTTACCGGATGGCAAATACCTGATCTCGGTCACCGCCGACGGCTACAAGATCGATGGCGTCCACTTCACCCTTCCCCTGGAAGTGCCGGTTGCAGGCGACATCGCCCAACTGGATGTGCAGATGCACCCGCTGCCGCTGCCATCCGCCACGCTGGTGATCAAGGTATTCGACGATTCGGCAATGACCAACGGGCAATACGATGCCCCGGTCGAAAATGGTCTGGCGGGTTTTCGCGCCAGCATCAACGACATCGCCGGTGAAATCACCGCCGACCTGTTTGGCAACCCACTTTGCACCATTTATGAAACCGATACCAACGGGAATGTGGTGCTGGATGCCGACGGGGCGCCTGTAATCCAGACTCTGGGCAAAGGCTGCTATTCCGATGCAGAAGGGATGATCACCATCCCGAACCTGGGTCCGCTGCGCTATGACGTTCTGGTCATCCCGCCGGATGGCACCGACTGGATCCAGACCACCACGCTGGAAGGCTCCTTTGGTTGGGACACCTGGCTCCAGGAAGCCGGCACCGGGCTGGATAACGAATTCGTCGTCGCCGCCGAGCCATTTCCCTGGACGATTTTCGGTTTCGTCGACCCGGCTACCGACCAGCGCCCGCTGGATCCAACCGGCACGGGTACCGTCACCGGGAGAATCATGGCAGCCAATGTGTTCACGCCGTTTCAGGCTGGATTGCCCTATCTGGGCGGCACCTGGGGTGGTTTGAATGGCGCCAAAATCGACAAACCCATCCAGGCATGGTTCTCGATCAACGATCTGCAGAACGGCGACCAGGCGATTTACGTCGGTCAGGCCGCTGCAGACGGCTCGTTTACTGTACCCAATTTGCCGCCAGGCAACTACTTTATGTCCTACTGGGACGAAGAGCTGCATTACATCCTGGAATGGGTGCAGTTTACGGTTAATGCCGATCAGACCACCGACCTGGGCATTCGTATGCTCACCGGCTGGTTTGCTGAAATTTACGGCACGGTCTTCCACGACTATAACGAAAACGGCAAACGCGATCCCGGCGAGCCGGGCATCCCGGATTACGTGGTGGTTTTACGCGACCGGGATAACACCGAAATCGACCGCATGTCGATCGCTGCGGTGACCGATGCGAGTGGCTTTTACGAGCTTCTGAAGGCTTACCCGATGGGTTCATGGATGGTGCTGGAAGCCTATAGCGACCTGTACCACACCACCGGGGTGACCTTCCAGACTTCCAACCAGCCAGAAGAAACCACCATTCTGGGCAGCGGTGTGGATGTGGGCGTTTTACCCATCCTGGGGCAAAAAGGACGCCTGGATTGGGGCGTCAAGGCTTATGCCGATGACGAAAATGGCGGAATTGCCGGTTCAGTGTTCTACGACACGGTGCGCGCCGAAGACGACGCCCGCTATGCCGGCGTGGAACCCTGGCAGCCGGGCATCCCCGATCTGGAGATGCGCTTATTCGAAGCCAAGCTGTGCGAGCCGGGAATTTCCCTTTACTGCGACCCGACCGGTAAATACGAATTGGCCGCGGATGGCTCGATCGCCAAAACCACACCCTTACCGCTGGCGTCTACCCTCACCGAGAGTTTCGTCCGCGCCAAAGGCTGCACGCCCCGCGATGTGGACGGGAATCCGATGGATATCCCCTCCCTGGGCATGACCGGCGACCCGGTTGTCGGGCCAACCCTGGACTGCCTGGAAGGGCCGCCGATGGGCCTGCAATTCGGCACCGAATTTGCTGCGCTGCCCGGCAACTGGGGTTTCGGCGAGTTAACCCACGACGGATTTGGCAATGAGCTGCCAGCCCCGGTCCCCATGCCTGCCGGAAACTACCTGGTGGAAGTGGTCATCCCGACCGATAGCGTGTTCGGGCAACCCATTTACCAGGTAACCCGAGAAGAAGACCAGAATGTGTTCGCTGGGGACACCTGGACGCCGCAAATTCCACCGCCGGCCTGTGCGGGGCCATTGCATATCGTCGATATCGCTGACTTTGGTGTGGATGGTTATGCGGGAGTGCCCTACGGTTCGACTGGCTATGTGGTGCCCGCCTCCACGCCCGTGGAAAACCCGGGCGCGGTGGAGGCAGGCGGCAGCCGTTTTGAAGGGCAGGTCAAGCCGCTGTGCAATGTGCGCCTGGTTGAGTTGAGCAACGGTAAATCCGTCGCCCCGGCTTTCAACCTGTTTACCGAAGTACCCATCCCGGGGCGTTGGAAAGGCTACATCATCGATGACCTGAACCTTTCCGCCGATCCGGCAGAGCTGTTCTTCGGCGAGAAAGTCGGACTGCCCTGGATGCCCATCGGGGTTTACGACTACACGGGACGCCGGGTGGATACCATCTACTCCGACCGGCACGGCGTTTTCGAAGTCCTGCTGCCTTCCACCGGCACCTTCAACGCCCCGACCCCGTCCGGCATGCTGGAAAACCTGTATTACATCTACGGCAACGACCCGGGCACCGCAGCCAACCCCGACCCCTACTATAACCCGCAGTACCGGTCGATTGGCACCAGCTTTGAGATCTACCCGGGAGCGATCATTCCGGCAGACCTGGCGCCGGTGCAGAATGGCATTGGTTTCCAGGCGCCGACTTCCAACTACACCCTTCCGGCAGCCTGCCGGTTGGAAGACACCAACCCGCAGCTCTTCCGGGTCTCCCGCCCCTATATACCGGGTGGAGCCTGCACCGGAGCCTGCCGGGATATCACCATCGATGGCGCCGGGTTTGGGCTGACGCCCGGTCAGGTGACTCTGACCAATATCAACGGCGATGTATTCAATATGCCGATCGTCTCGTGGACGGAGACTCAGATCGTGATCAACGTGCCCGTGGTTTCACCCCAGACCAATTTCCGGGCGGGCGAATACCAGCTGGACATCCTGGCGAACGGGCTGCGCACGGTCAACGGGCTCACCATCCACGTGTTTGGCGGCGGCTACCAGCCAAACGTCATCGAAGTCGGCCCAGGTCGCACCTTCGACCCGGCCAACTACACCCTGGATCAGATCGGACCCATCCAGGAAGCTTTGAATGCGGCATACGAACGCGGCGGCTTCAACCTGGTGGTGGTGTATCCCAATGACGCCGTGACTGTGCCGGATAATCAATTGGGCGTGTTCGGCAACCAGCGGGGAGTGTATTTCGAAAACTTGTTGCTTTATTTTCCCACCAAGATCCAGGGCACCGGCCCCGGCGGCATCCAGCCGGATGGCACCGTCATACCGGGCGCTATCCTGGATGGGCGCAACCTGGGCGGCGATTCCCCCTACACCAACGCCTGGCGGGAGCTTTCCATGGATATCTGGGAAAATCGCGGCGGTTGGGCCGGCTCAGTGCTGGATGGGGACGGCAACCCGATCCTGAATGAAGGCGCGGTGGTCACCGTCCTGGCGGGCAGCAACGAGTTCCGCACCCTGTTGCGCCCCCAGATCGATGGTTTCATCATCACCGGCGGCGACCAGCAGGGCTTCCCCAATAACCTGAACCAGATCGGCGGCGGGCTCAACGGTCTGAACGCCAATATTGTGGTTCAGGGCGGCGGGATTTTCCTTAACGCCTACGCCCGCTACATGCTGATCACCAACAACCTGATCCAGTCGAACGGTGGGGCTTATGCCGGTGGTATCCGGGTTGGAACGCCGCACGTCCCTGCCCCGTTGACCGATCATCAGAATGATTTCATCCGTATCAAGAATAACCGCATTATCGCCAACGGAGGCACCAATCTGGCAGGCGCTATCGGGCTGTTCAATGGCGCCGAAGGTTATGAGATTGCCAACAACGATATTTGCGGCAACTTCTCGGCGGAATATGGCGGCGGCATCAGCCACTACGGCTACAGCCCGAACGGTTCGATCCATAACAACCGCATCCTGTTCAACCGATCCTACGACGAGGGCGGCGGGATCATCATCGCCGGCGAACTTCCAGCCGATCCGAACCAGCTCTCCGCTGGCGCGGGGCCGGTGGAAATCTTCGGCAACCAGATCCAGGGCAACCTGGCGAACGACGACGGCGGCGGTATCCGTTTCCTGATGTCGGGCGCATTCCCCTACCATGTTTACAACAATATCGTTGCCAACAACATCTCGACCCACGAAGGCGGCGGGATATCGCTCAACGATGCGCCGTATGTACGCGTATACAACAATACCATCGCCAAAAACATCACCACCGCCACGGCAATGACCAGTACCGGCACCGCCGCCCCGGCAGGCCTTTCCACCTCGCTGAACAGCAACCTGTTGCAGATCACCCTGCCGGCCTCGGCTGACCCCTTCAGCAACCCGCAAATTTTCAACAACCTGTTCTGGGATAACCGGGCGGGCTCGTGGAATGGCAGCGGGATCAGCGGGATTGGCTTGCCGGGCGACCCCAATCCGGTCTTTCGCTGGGATCTGGGTGTGACCGATAACTTCGGTCAGCTCGACCCGACCTACAGCCTGCTGGATATGGCTTACCCCAATAACGATCCATCCAACCTCATCGGTGTGGATCCGTTGTTCATCCAGGAATACCTGCTGTCGATCAAGGTGCTGCCCTGGCGAGGAAACCCCGGATTTGTCGGCGCCAACCTGGTGGCGGTCGAAGTGCCGCTGAGCCAGATGGGTGACTACCACGTTCAGGTTGGTTCTCCGGTGAATAATGCCGGAACCGCCTCCCAGCTAACCGCCTGGACGCCGGCGACCACCACCCTGGCTCCGAACGAGGATATCGATCGCCAGCCGCGTCCTTCGGACGGCGGTTATGAGATCGGCGCGGACGAGTTCCCGGTGGGCTTCCCGGCGACAGCTCTGGTCGCCAACGCCGCCATCGTGCCGATCGAGTCGAATGCCGCTCTGACGGCTGCCCTTGCGACGCAAAGCAGCCAGACGGTAACCACCGCCGCTCCAATCCCAGGCACATTCGTGGTGCTGCCGATGGTCAACCTGGATCCCTTCAGCGGGCAGACAGTTTTCCTCGGCACCCAGGGCGCTTTCAACCTGGTGGATGGCATTTTCCGGGTGCTGGGCAGCGGGCACATGGTTTATACGCCAGACTTTAACGCCAACCAGGAAGCCTTCCTGACTTTCACCGATCTCTCCGCGACCGCCACCCGCCAGGACCTGCTGCTCAAGGTGCGCAACCTGGATCGCAGCGGGAATATTGGCAAATTCACCAAGCTGATCGATGTGAACTACGATGCCGTCGCTCAGGAGCTGAGGGTGCGAACGCTCTCGCCGGGTTATACGTGGACGACTCACGCCATTCTGGGTGGGATCAGCTTCAAACCAGGCGATGAGCTTGGCGTGCGCGCCGCTGCCCGCGGCATCCTGGAGGTGTATCTCAATGGAGAACGCATCCTGGTTGCCGATCTGGTGGATAGCGATACGCCCTGGTTGTTTGGCAACGGCGGCCGGATCGGCGTCTGGTACTCCGGCCCTGACTTTAACAGTGGCGACCCCGCCGGGTTTACCAACTTCGGCGGAGGCACACTGCCCTGACCCAGGGGAGGGTTCCATGGAGGGGCGCGCTGCGTAAAACCGCAGCCGCCCCAACCTCCCTGGAAGGACACACAGGAGTTGACGAATGAACAATCCGCAACGTAACAAACCTTTGTCGCGACGCGACTTCCTGAAGCTCGGTGGGGGCATGTTGGGCCTGCTCGGAGCGGGTGGTCTGGCTCGCAAAGCCCTGCTCCAGCCCGTCGAGGTGGTTCAGGCTGCGCGCTCGCCGCTTCCCCTGGGCAGAGTTGAGCAAGGCGTGCTGCAACAAACGGTGGACGACTTCGATCTGCATCTGATCGCTTCAGATGGCTGGATCCATCTTCCGCCAGATAAAGTTGTGCCGCCCTATCACCCCGATGATTATGCTCCGGCGGGTCTGACGACCTATATCTTTGGCTACCGCAATGTCAACGGGTTCACCGAAGACATGGTGCACTCCCAAAAGATGAAGGTGCAACTGACCGCGCCGGTCTTTTCCATCGCCCAGGAGCACGATTTTAAGCTCAAGCTCACCAATCTGGGTTTGCAGATGCGCCCGGACCTGGTCGATGCGCATACCGTGCACTTCCACGGGTTCCGGAACGCCATTCCGATCTTCGATGGCGAGCCGCATTCGTCGGTAGGTGTGCCCATCATCCGCGATCTCACCTACTTTTACCGCCCGCACCATCCCGGCACATATATGTACCACTGCCATTTCGAAGAAACCGAACACGTGCACATGGGAATGGTCGGTATCTGCTACGTGATCCCCAAACTGAGCGAAGAGTTGCCCGGGCGTAAGTTTGCCTACAACGACTACGATACGGAATACGACCGCGAGTTTGTGCTCACCTTGAACGAGGTGTGGGCGCTGGCGCACTGGTGCGACTCGCATATCCAGTTGCCCGAGTGGTCGGACTACAAAGCAGACTTCCACCTGATCAACGGGCGGGCTTACCCGCACACCCTGCTCCCCAACGCCGGAACGGACGCCATCCATGGGTTAAACAACGACCCCGTGACGGGCGACCTGATCTTTCCGGATCACCCGGAGCTGCGTTACCAGCCGGTATCCTCGCTGATCACCTGCGAGCCCGGCGAGCGGGTGCTGCTGCGCATCGCCAATCTGGGTTTTTCCCAGCAGTTTCTCAAAACCACGGGTGTGCGCATGCGTGTGGTGGGCAAGGACGCCACCCCATTGATCAAACGCCGCCCGGTGGCAGGTCAGACCGTGGGCGACCTGATCGCCGATATCAGTTATTACACCGATACGGTGGATATCGCCCCGGGAGAATCCCGCGATGTGATTTTTGTCGCCCCCAATACACCCGGCGAATACATGTTGTACAACCGCAATTTGCGCCACCAGAGCAACGGTGGGCACGCCGGGCGCGGCGGGATGATGACCAAAATCGTGGTCTTCCCTTCAGGCACATTGACCGCCCAGAACCAACCCAACGAATGGTGCACCCCCAGCGGGTGGATGCCAGCGCTGTAGGAGGGTGAGATGAACCGGAAAAAGAAATTAACGAAAACCTTAAGCCTCGTGCTCTCGCTGGTGCTGATCCTGGCGTTTGGCGTGGCGTTATTGGGGAAAGTGCAACCGGCTTCCGCCGTGCATGGCACCCTGCCGCCCACCGGCCTGGTTTGCACCCGTAATGATACGTCCACCTTCAGCCTGACCACCCGCACCGGTTATATCAGTTTGCCGGATGGCAACACGGTCTTTATGTGGGGGTTGAGCGAAAACGACCGGCCTTTCCAACATCCCTCTCCGTTCCTGTGTGTGGATGAAGGCGACACGGTGACCATCGTGCTGCACAATACCCTGCCGGACGATATCAGCCTGATTTTCCCCGGGCAACAGGATGTGCTGGCGAATGGATTGCCCTCCCAACCGGTATTTTCCGGTGGGGACCTGGTTTCGCTGGCGCCGGTCGCTGCGGCGAATGGCGGCACGGTCACTTACCAGTTTGTGGCCGGCACCCCCGGTACCTACCTGTACGAATCGGGCACGGAACCGATGATCCAGGTCAACATGGGTCTGTTCGGTGGGCTGATCGTTTATCCGCAAGATTATATCGATCTGGTAAACGACCCATCGGGCAACCTGGCTTATGCCTACGATGACCCGGCGACCGATTTACCCAATCCGTATACCACCTATAACCCCAACTACGAGTATGCCATCATCATGTCCGAGATCGACCCCATGCTGCATATGGCCGTCGAACAGGGGTTGCCCTATGACATCACCCAGTATCGTTCGCGTTACTGGATGTACAACGGGCGCTCTTTCCCGGACACGGTTGCGGATAATGGGGCAGAATGGCTGCCGGACCAGCCGTATGGTTCACTGACCTTCCTGTATCCGCTCGATCCCTGCCCGTACGAATGGCAATGGGTAGGTAATCAGAAGGTCTGCCCGGATACCGGTGCGGCTAACCCGGCCTACAACCCGTACCCGGCGCTGATCCGCTATCTGAGCGTGGGCACGGTCGAGTACCCGCATCACCCGCACGGCAACCATGGGCGGATTATCGCCCGGGATGGGCACGTACTGGTCGGCCCGAACGGCGAGGACCTCACTTATGAGAAATTCCTGGTGAACGTCCAGCCTGGACAGACCTGGGATACCACTTTCGAGTGGATCGATGCCGAACATTGGGACCCGGTGAACAACCCAATCCCGGTGACCATTCCGCAGCTGGCGAACCTGGTGTATGGCACTTATTTCAGTGGCAGCCCATACCTGGGGAACCTGGATGCCTTACCCGTCGGGCAGCAGGCATTGAATCAATGCGGCGAGTACTGGCACATCGCTCACAACCATGCCCTGCAGCAAATTACCGCCTGGGGCGTGGTGCTGAGCGGCCAGATCACTTTCACCCGCATCGATCCACCGCTGCCGAATAACTGCCCGTAAGGATGGAGGGGAACATGATCAAGACACGCAAATTCCTGAATGTACTGCTCTCCGGGCTGCTGGTTCTCCTGGTTCTGGCCAGCCTGCTGGCTCTGATGGGTTCTCCGCTGGCACAGGCGGGCGTATCGCTGCCGGATCACACCGAGCCCCTGCGACTGGGATTGCTCAAACCCGCGGCTGCGCCTATCCCGGCAGAAACCTGCTGGGGAACGGCCGGGTCGCGGATCTGCAGCCTGTACGCCAATGTCGGTGAACTGGCTCTGCCGGATGGTATCACCGTCCCGATCTGGGGGTTCACCATGGATGGATCGCTGCCCGGCGAGCTGCCTGGTCCGCCGCTGGTCGTTTATGTGGGCGAAACGGTTACGGTTAACTTCACCAACCAGATCCCCGGCGAGACCATTTCGGTGCTCTTTAATGGGCAGGAAATGGTTCCAGACCTGGTCGGCGTGCCCACCGGCAGTATGGCTACCTATACTTTCACCGCCACCCGCCCCGGTACCTTCCTGTATGAAGCCGGGGTGACCCAGAACGGCGACCGCCAGGTGCTGATGGGCCTGTATGGCGCTTTGATTGTGCGCCCCGGCCCCCTGAGCGCCCAGGCGTATGCCGACCCAGGGAGCGCCTTCGATGTCGAATCTCTGCTGGTCTTCAGCGAGGTCGACCCGTTATTCAACGCCAACCCAACCGGCTTTAACATGTATGAATACCAGCCCAAATACTGGCTGATCAACGGAAAGGCTTATCCGCAAAGCGAAACCATCCCTGCGCCTGCCGGCAGCCGCCTGTTGTTGCGGTATATCAACGCTGGCGCAGACCGGCACACCATCGCCACCCTGGGCGTCGACCAGCAAATCCTGGCGGCGGATGGCAACCGCATTGTCGCCGGAACGCAACCGACGCCCCTCGACCCCATCAGTTACCAGCCGTATACGCAGGGCGCCATTGCTGAAGGGATTCCCGGTGGGCAGACCACGGATGTGCTCATCCAGATTCCCTCCGCCGCTACCGCAGGCGCAGTCTTTCCGTTATATGATGCCAGCATGCTGCACACCAACAACGGCGCGCGCCTGCCCAACGGCCAGCTTGGATTCGGTGGCATCCTGTCGTTCATCGAAACCAGCGGCGGGCCGGCGCCAGTCCCAGGCGGACCTCTGGTAAATCAGGTGAGCGCGGCGCCCAGCCCGACCACCACCACCGCCGGAGTGTTCGTCACTGCCCAGGCCAGCCCGGTGGACCCGGCTGCCACGTCGATCGCCGCCATGCAGTATTTTGTGGGTTCGCTGGCAAATGGCCCCTATCCCATGTCCTTTGACGGCTTTTCCTGGAGCGCAGATCTGAGCGCCCCCGATCCACTGTTGTGGACCAGCGCCAGCCATCCCATCTATGTCCAGGCGCAAGACGACCTGGGCCAGTGGGGACCCATCTCCTCCACCGTGCTGGTGCTGGACTATGAAGGTCCGGAAATCGCCGGCGCCTGGCTGACGCCGAACCCGACCAACGGGACCCGCGACGTGACCCTGCACGGCACGGCTGTCGAGCTTTATACGGGTCGCCAATCAGTTGTGGCTGCGCACTACCATTTCGATGGCGGTGCGCCGGTGCCCCTGGCGCTCAACCACACGGATAGCATCGCGGCTGCGCTGGAAGGCGTTCTGCCTGCTGCTGACCTGGCTGCCCTGCCGGAAGGCGTGCATAATGTGGAAATCACTGCAGTGGACGCCCTGGGGAATGAAGGGTTACCCGGCATCATCCAGCTTGCCCTGGATAAAACCGGTCCTGCAGGTGGCGTAACGGTCACACCGGCAAGTCTGGATCTGACCGCTGGAATACCGGTGACTTCGGTGCGCATCGAGGCCAGCTTCATCGACCCGGCGATCTCTGGCGGGACGGGCTCCACGATCAACCGCGCCGAGCTGTTCCTGAATGCGCCTGGTGCCGACGGCAGCGGACAGCAACTGATCCCGGTGGACGGTTTGCTGGACAGCGCCTCGGAAAGCCTGTACTTCAACATCCCGGTGGCGAATTTCAGCCTGCTCTCGTCTGGCACGCATGAGATTTACGTCCATGCACGCGACGCCGCCGGCAACTGGGGAGACATGGCCATCGGTACCATCAACATCGTCAAGAACACGGATAACGTGGGACCGTCCGTCACCTCCCTGGTCGCTTCACCCAATCCGACGGCTGGCGCGGCGACGGTGACCCTGACCGCAGAAGCGCGGGATGTGGATAACATCTCTGCCATCGTGGCCGCGGAATGGTATATCGACCCGACGACGCCGGTCGGTTCTGGATTTGCCATGTCGCCTGCCGACGGTCTTTTCAACGACACTCGCGAAAGCCTGACCGCCGCGATCGATGTCAGTGCCTGGCCAGACGCGGTCAACGAAATCAAGGTGCGGGCGATGGACTCGGCGGGCAACTGGGGTCTCCCGGCAACCATGGCTTTGAGTGTGACCGGCAACACCAACCCGCTGCTGGTTTTCAGCGCCAACTTCGAAGAACCGGCGCTTTCAACCTTCAGCCGCGTCCATGGAGCAGTGACGGTGGATGGCACTGCGCAGCTTTCGTCTGCTGGCGGCTCCCTTGGGCTGGTGACCTCGCTGGTGGACGGCGAACCGGCGTATGTGAGCAAACGCCTGCCCCTCGGCGAAAAACACGTCAAAGTGGGCTTTTTCTTCGACCCGAATGGCGCCCAACTTGGCGGCGAGCACCTGACCATCCTGGAAGGAGAAGACTTTGCCGGGCGGTTGTTTGCCATCGAGCTCGAGCAGAACCCCGATGGCGGTTACGAGATCCGTGTGGATCTACGGACACCGGAAGGCATGCTCCAGACGGAATGGCATCACATCCGCAGCGGCGCCAACGATATCCGCCTCTACTGGCGCGTGTCTCACGAGCCGAAGATGATGTTATCTATCAATGGGGAGCTGGTCGAGACAATCCTTTACCAGAAACCCGAAAAGATCAGCCGTTTATCCACGGTGAACCTCGGGCCAGTCTCGGGCGTCGCCCCGGATATGACCGGCAGCCTGAAATTCGATAACCTGATCATCCTGCGGGATAGCGAATTTTACCTGCCCGGTGTGATGAAACGCTGACCTGCTTCCTCCGGGGCGGGAGCTTTAGCTGTTTGTCTGGCTCCCGCCCCGGACCCTCTGATAAACGGAAAGCTCCATGGAAAACACCCTCACTCCCTCCCCCACACCTCGCCTGCCTGGATGGTTCAGCACGAAAGCTCTGCTGCCGGTGATCCTGGCGCTGCTTTTGCTGCTTGCTGCGGCGGCCTATGGCGTATGGTCATCCCGGGGAAACACCCTGGTCGATGAAAACGGTTTTCCCCTGAACCCGGCCATCGAAGAAAAGTTTGGCGTGCGCTTTACCTTTGCCGCTCTGGTGGCGCGGCATGGATTGCTGGACCTGCGATATCGTGTCGTGGATGCCGGGAAAGCCGCCAATTTTGGTCATTACACCGAAACATCTCCGTTTGTGATCAACGAAACCACCGGCGAGAAGCTGGATGTCACCAAAATGGGCCTGCACAACCACCGGGTCGAGCAGGGACGCCAGTATTACATCCTTTATCGCAATACCGGTAACACGGTCTCCCCGGGTGATTTGATCACCATTCAGATCGGAGACCTGACTTTAGAACACATTCCCGTCCATTAAGCAGGTAAATCCTGTGAACTGGTGGGTATTTACCCTGCGGAACCTGCGCGGCAGCCTGTTTCGCAGCCTATCGATCGTAATCAGCGCCGCCCTGGTTGCCAGCCTGGTACTGGCAGCCACCCAGATCATCGCTCAAGCGCGCCAGAATATGGAAGCCAGCCTGCATCGCCTGGGAGCGGACATCATTGTGATTCCCTTTGGCACCATGACCCAGGGCATCGAAGGGGCGCGCCTGATGTCTCAGACGCGTGAACGCTGGATGCCGCGCAGTTATCTGCACAAAATCGCTGCCGTCCCGGGAGTCGGCGCGGTTTCCCCCCAGCTATTCCTGGGGGCTTATGCGCCGGATGGCGTTTTGTCCACTTATGTGCTCGCTTACGAGCCGGAAAGTGACTTCACCCTGCTGCCCTGGCTGGAAACGCCCCTGGAAGCTGGATTAAAGATGGGAGAAGCGGTGGCTGGCAGCCATGTGCAGGTGCCTGGTGACGGGAAGGTCAACCTTTACGGTTACCCGCTGGTGGTGGTGCGCCGCCTGGCAGCCACCCATACCGATATCGATCGCAGCCTGTTCACCAGTTTCGAAACCGGTTATGAGCTGGCAGCCATGGCGCAGGTTAACGGGCGTCCCTTTGCCCGCCCGGCGCCGCAAAGCATCACCGCGGCGATGGTGCGCGTCGACCTGGGCAGCGACCCGCATGCCGTCTCTTTGTCCATCCTGGAACAGGTGCCCGGCGTAATTCCCCTGGAAAACCCGCAATTATTCCAATCCGAACGCCGCCAGCTGGTCAGTCTGATCCGCACCGTGCTGGTCTTGCTGGGTTTTACCTGGTTGCTGGCGGTATTCTTCAGCGGTTTGACCTTTTCGCTGCTGGTGAATGAACGCCGGCAAGAAATTGGCGTGTTACGCGCCCTGGGCGCCAGCCGCCGCAGCGTGACGCAGGCGCTGCTGCTGGAAGGGGCATTGCTGGCTTTGTTCGGCGGTTTGCTGGGTGTGTTGTTGACTTCCGGCGGGTTGCTGAGTTTCTCCGGAGGGTTGGAAAACCTGCTGGGCATGCCTTTCCAATCACCGGAAATTGTGCGATTATTACTGGTAGGGTTGTTATGCCTGTTTGTCTCTACGCTCAGCGCATTGATTTCTGCCCTGATTCCTGTCCGGCGGATTTATCGTATGGAAGTATCCCTGGCGATGCGGGAGTAAGCGGATGAATCTCTGGAAAATGGCTTACCGGAATATCGAAGATCACGCCTTTCGCAGCCTGGTGATCCTGCTATGCGCCATGTTGATCGCCGCCTTTGTGGTAAGCGCCACATTGGTGATCGGCGGGGCGCAGCGCAGCCTGAACCTGGCACTGGAACGCCTGGGGGCGGATATTATCGTCGTCTCAGCCGGCAGCGAGCACCTGATGGAAAACGCCTTTCTGATGGGAGTGCCCGCCCCGACCTGGATGCCGCGGGCGTATGTGGATACCCTGGCTACAGTAGACGGCATTCAGGCAGTCTCGCCGCAATTTTTCCTGGCGACCCTGCGCGGGGCAACCTGCTGTTCCGTCCCCGAGATGTTGCTGATCGCTTACGACCCCGCCACGGATTTCACCCTGCGCCCCTGGTTGGAAACCCACCTGCCGCAGGGGTTGGGCGCCAATCAGGCGATCGGTGGCGCGTTTATTTTCACGCCTGCGGGGGCAGATACCATCCTGATCTATGGCACCGATATCAGCCTGTTGGGCAACCTGGAACCCACGGGGACGGGTCTCGACCGGTCGATGTTCATCACCTTCGAGACCGCCCATGCCGTGGCAGCCAGTTCCTACCGCCTGGCTGAATCGCCGCTGGAAATTCCCGCCGATAGCGTTTCGGCAGCCATGCTCCGCCTCAGCCCGAACGCCGACCCGCGGCAGGTGGCCGCGCGTATTCAGCAGGCTCTACCCGATACCACGCCGGTGATCTCCACCAGCCTGTTCAGCAGCCAGCGCCAGACGCTCTCCGGTTTGCTGCGCACGATCCTGCTTTTATTGCTGGTTTTTTGGGTGCTGGCGCTTTCTCTCGTCGGGCTGGTCTTTTCGATTGCGGTAAACGAACGGCGGAGAGAAATCGGCGTGTTACGCTCATTAGGCGCCACCCGCCCGCTGGTTTTGCGCTCGTTATTGCTCGAAGGTAGCCTGCTGGCGATTGCGGGTGGAACCCTGGGGTCAGGGCTGGCCTTACTGGTTGTTTATCTGTTCCGCACGCTGATCATCCAGCAGATGGGAATTCCCTTTTTACTCCCTGCCTGGTATGTTTTACTGGCGCTGGGTGGCGGGGCGATGTTGCTCACCCTGAGCAGCGTGTTACTGGCAGCTTTATTTCCTTCATTACGCATCAGCCGGATGGACCCGGCGCTTGCCATGCGAGATTAAACTCTATGATTTCATTGCGCAATGTGACCAAAATTTACACCCTGGACC
>JAGUYX010000107.1 GCA_020061145.1 Anaerolineales bacterium
GCAGGAGTTTATCGAGGCGCGCTACAACTGCTGCAGGAACTGACCACCCAGTTTACCCACGCAGAACAGGTAATCATTATCCAGGCGCTGGAATCCTTGACCGAGGCTGGGCGAAAGCTCGAACCAGAACCCGGCAGACACCAACACCCGTTGTACCGCCTGTCCAACTCCTCCCCAATTCAAGAGAAATCCAATTGCACGCACTATCTGCTTCCTATTCCGGTGCCCGCCTGGACACACGGCCGCTCAGCCGGGCGCTAAAATACCTGTCGCGTTACCGACACGAGGCCTTACCTCCCTATTTCTTCCTGGTTATCGCCACGCTGGCGCAATTGATGGTACCCAGGCTGATCGGGAATATGATCGATGTCATCACCCACGGCCCAGGCTTCTGCCTCTGCCGGACGCATATTCGAAATTCCGGATGCCGAATCAGAAGTCCAGAATCTACCGGGTGCGGTTATCCTGGAAGAGATTCATGGGCAGGTCGTTTTCAACAATGTAACCTTCCGATACTTTGGCAGCGGGGAACCGGTACTCAAACATGTCAGTTTTGAAGCCCGTCCGGGAGAAACCATCGCCTTGCTGGGGGCTACCGGCTCGGGCAAAACGACCATCATTAACCTGATCCCGCGTTTTTACGACGTCAGCAGCGGGGCTGTGCAAATCGATGGGCAGGATGTGCGTAAAGTTACCCTGCACTCTCTACGCCGCCAGATCGGGATCGTTCTGCAAGATACCTTCCTGTTCAGCGCAAGTATTATGGAAATTATCCGTTTTGAGCGAGCCGATGCCACCGACGAGGAGGTGATCGCCGCAGCCAGTCTGGCGCATGCCCACAACTTTATCGAACACATGCCTGAGGGTTACCAGACGATGCTGGGCGAACGTGGGCAGGGTCTGAGCCAGGTCCAACGCCAATTACTTTCGATCGCCCGCGCCGCCCTGGCAGATCCACGCCTGCTTATCCTGGATGAAGCCACATCCAGCGTGGATACCCGTACGGAGCGCTTGATTCAACAGGCAATGGACAAACTGCTGAAAGGACGCACCCGTTTTGTCATTGCCCACCGTCTGAGTACCATGCGCAACGCCGACCAGGTGCTCGTGCTGCATGCAGGTAAGATCATCGAGCGCGGCACACTTGACGAATTACTCGCCAGGCAAGGCTTATATTTCGATCTGTAACAGAGACAGTTCCAGGGGGAGCGATTGACCCCGAAGAACAGCAAAAAGGTCCGCTCGCTTCTGGCAAGCTGGCAACCGCACCCGGCGCTTGATCCCGCCGGACCTATCCCGGCTTTCCGGAGCGATTATGCAAATCCGCCCGCCTGTTTGCAAACAGGCGGGCGGATTTTGATTATCAGAATATAACAACTGAGGATACCTGTACACGGATTAAGTGACGGTTGACAGTTTTCATTTTTGACAAACTATACTTAAATTGTAAACAGAGTTATCAGGCACAGTTTAGCCAGTGAAGCTGCCTGGCTCGGGTTGCGCATGAACCAGCATACGTTAATTGTGATCTATTTTTTTTATGGGCTGGCCTTTTTCTCCATGGGTCTGGCGGTTACCCTGGAACTGGGGCGCGGTTCTGATACGCGCTTACGCCACGCCCTGCAACCGCTGGCAGCTTTTGCCTTGTTGCATGCCATCCATGAATGGTTTGAGATGTTTCAGCTATTTGGGGTGTTGAATGAAATCAATTTTCACCCGCTGATCGCCGAAAGTTTACGGTTAGCCCTGCTCTCATTTTCATTTTTATCCCTGGCGGCCTTCGGTGGCTATTTGCTGGCTCCGGAAGGGCATCCACAGCGCATGAGCATGTTGCTGCCCCTGGCGCTGGCAGCCATCTGGGGTTTTGGCGCTTTGATCATTGGCGACCGTTATGAAGGCAGATATGTGCTCTGGTCGGCAGTGGATGTGTGGACGCGATACACGCTTGGTATTCCAGGAGCATTACTGGCGAGCGCCGGGCTGGTGCACCAGCAACGGGTCTTTCGACAGGCAGGTTTGCGCGAGTTTGGGCGGGATAGCCTGTGGGCTGCAATCGCCTTTTTGTGGTATGGATTGGTCGGGCAGGTTTTTACCCGCACCAGCCCGCTCTTTCCTTCCACGCTGGTCAACGCCGAGATTTTTATGGAGGTCTTTGGTTTTCCCATTCAGATTGTGCGCGCCACAGCAGCAGTTACAGCAGCCATTTTTATCAGTCGTGTGCTGCGCGCTTTCGATTATGAAACCCGCAACCAGATCGAAACCTTGCAGAATGCCCGGTTGAGTGAAGCGCAGCGCCGGGAGGCTTTGCAACACCTGCTTTTCAAACGTGTGGTGGAGGCCCAGGAAGCCGAACGCCAGCGGATTGCGCGTGAATTACACGATGAAACCGGTCAATCCCTGACTGCCATAGGTCTGGGTTTGCGCAGTATCAGCACATTGCTGCGCCGCGATGCGGACAAGGCCGCGCAGAACGTTCGCCAGCTGGAAAGCACAACTGCCCGGGCATTAAACGAGCTGCAACGCCTGATCGCAGACCTGCGCCCGTCTCACCTGGATGATTTCGGGCTGCCGGCTACCCTGCGCTGGTATGCCAAGTCGCTCGAAGAACGGGTACCGATCAATATTAACGTGCAGATTGAAGGTGAATCACAACAGCTCTCTCTGGAGGCCAACACCACCATATTCCGGATTTTCCAGGAAGCGCTGACCAATGTGTTAAAACACGCCAACGCCAGCGAAGTTCATGTGAGACTTGCCTACCTGCCCGAAGAAATTACCCTCCAGGTGCGGGATAATGGCGATGGCTTCGACCCAGCCATTCGCGCCAATCCAGCCCGCCTGACCTGGGGATTGACCGGTATGGAGGAACGGGCTGCGTTGTTGGATGGCAAGGTAAAGATTTATTCAACGCCAGGAGTGGGAACGCTGGTAGAGCTGCGCGTTCCATATACCAACAACCGGGCGGTGAATCCAGGAGAACAAAACGATGGCAATCCGTTTGTTGCTCGTTGATGATCATGCAGTTGTCCGTTCGGGGTTACGCATGCTAATGGAAGCTGAACCCGATTTCGAAATCATTGGCGAAGCTGGCTCCGCAAGTGAGGCGCTCAACCAGATCGTCAGGTTGAAACCGGATGTTGTGTTGATGGATATCGGGCTACCGGATTTAAATGGCATCGATGCCACGCGCGAAATCAAACGCATCCATCCTGAGGTGGCTGTTGTGGCATTGACCATCCACGAAGATGAAGCCTATTTTTTCAAAATGCTTGAAGCAGGCGCCAATGGTTATGTCCCCAAGCGAGCCGCTCCGGATGAATTACTCATTGCCATTCGCGCCGCTGCACAAAACGAAGTATATATCTATCCCTCCCTGGCGAAATTACTCGTGCGCGATTACCTGTCACAAGACCAGCCGGCCTCATCCCGAGATTCGATTGACGAATTGACCACCCGAGAACAGGAGGTGCTCTCCCACCTGGCGGAGGGCTTAAGCAATCAAGAGATCGGGGAGGTTCTGAACATCAGTCCAAAAACAGTTGCCCGCCACCGGGAAAATATCATGCAAAAGCTGAATATGCACTCGCGTACCGAGCTGGTTAAATATGCCATTCGCAAAGGTATTATCTCCGCCTGAGATATAAACGCACAATTTTATAATACCCAGGGAAATTTTTCCGTCATCCGGCTGAGCAAATTCAGCCGGATTTGATTTAACTTCGCACCTGTCATGGGACAGAGTACCCAATAATCATTCATAAAAACAAACAGGAGCTTGCTTGCATGGGTCATATCACCCATGGATTCGGAAGAAATTTGGGGTGTTAAAAGTACAGGAAAAATGGTTGTAACAACGAATTGTGAAAACATTAACAAATGGTTAGACTGTAATTGCGGAATAACCTGAAATCCGCCATGGAGGTGTGAAATGTCTGGCGTTTTTGCAATCACTTTATTTTTCCTGATCCGACTGGCTCTCCCGGTAATCGCCCTGGTTTTTATTGGGGAACTACTTTCCAAACGGCCTCACCAGTCTTTATCATCATAAACGGAAGCTCGAAGGATATATGGATTCGATCCTGATCATTCTTTTGGGGATCCTCTTAAGGCTGGGCATACCGATTGGACTGACTGCCCTGGCGGTCTGGTTCTTAAAGCGCCTGGATGCCCGCTGGCAGGCTGAAGCCAGCCGACCCGTCAGGGTAAAACCACTCAGCCCTCCATGTTGGGAACAGAAAAGCTGCCCGGAAGCAAAGCGCGCAGTATGCATCGCCTATCAGGAACCTGATATTCCTTGCTGGCAATTATTTCGTAAAAAAGATGGGAGTCTGCGAGAAGGTTGTCTGGCATGTTCAATCTTTCGCACCGCGCCTATCCCGACAACGACTTGACAACCAGAATCGCACTGAATTTCGTTGAGGAGAACGATTATGAAACGATGGATAACCCGCCTGCTGATTGGATTTTGTTTCGCCATTCCCCTGGTACTGATCAGCGTGGCTTTTACCCAGGCCAGTCCTCTTCCCGTCGAGGACCCATTGGATACCGAGACCTGCCGGGCCTGCCACGCTTCCACGGTAGAGGCCTGGGAAACCAGCACACATGGCCATGCCAGTGACGAAGAAGACTTCGTCAAGGTGTGGCAGGAAGAGGGCGAGCCAACCGAATGTCTGGCCTGCCACACAACCGGTTATGACCCCGAAACCAACACCTGGAAGGCAGATAACATATCCTGTGTAGCCTGCCACAATGAGGGTATCGAGAATCACCCGATGGAGCCGATTAAATTGAACCGTTCGGCTTCACTGTGTGGTGATTGCCACACGGATACCTTCTTCCAGCTTTCCACCAGCGCCCATGGGGAAACCGGAATAACCTGCGTCACCTGCCACGACCCCCATACTAACTCGTTGAAATACGAAACGGCGCCAGATCTGTGCGCTTCATGCCATGGCAACCGGGTATCCAGATTCGCTCATTCGAACCACCACGATGAGGGGCTGTCTTGCGAAAGCTGTCACCTGGAAACCAATCAAATTTCCGAAGATGGGCACAAAAAGAACAACCATACCTTCAAAGTCAGCCTGGATACCTGCACTTCATGCCATGCTTACGAAATTCACGGCCCGGCTCAATTGAGCCCGGAAGGTGAAGCCAATCAATCCACTACCACTTCAACCGATACTGTTGACGCATTGCATGCAGTTGAAGCTACCATGGTCAGCGTCGATCCTGAACCGGGCAGCCCGGTCAGCTTTGCCGTGATCGCCGGCCTGATTGGAATGGCAGGTGGAATGATCCTTGCCCCCTGGTTGGAACGCTGGTACCGAAAACTCAACCAGAACCAGCAGGAGAAATAAGCATGGCATCCGATAAACTCGAACGTAGAGATTTTTTGAAAATAACGGCGGCAGCCACAGTGGCAGGGGCGGCAATGCGCATGGCTTCCCCACGCGCCCTGGCGTCATCTACAGAAGGTTCCAGCCCACATAAATGGGTGATGATCATCGACCAGGAAAAATGTGTCGGCTGTGGTCAATGTGTCCTCGCCTGCCGGGCAAACAACGATGTTCCTCCGGAGATTTCATGGACACGGGTATTGAAGGTCGGCAAATCTGGCGACCGGGATGTTTTCTTGCCACGCCCTTGCATGCACTGCGATAATGCACCCTGTGTGGAAGTTTGCCCGGTAAAAGCCTCCTATAAGCGGGCGGACGGAATCGTAATGATGGATTATGACCGCTGCATCGGTTGCCGCTATTGCGAAGTTGCCTGCCCTTACGGTGCACGCGCCTTTAACTGGAAATCCTTCACCGAGCCCAATCCGGCAGTGCCAACCTGGGGAGAACCGGGAGTGGAACGCCGGCCGCGCGGCGTGGTTGAAAAATGCTCGTTTTGTTACAACCGCATCGACCGCGGTCTGGAGATGGGATTGGTGCCGGGTGAGGATCCGAATGCCACGCCCGCCTGCGTGGTCGCCTGCCCGATGGGCGCCCGATTGTTCGGAGATCTGAATGACCCGGAATCCCAGGTGAGCAAGATCCTGGCAAACAGCCCGGCGGCCTATCGCCTGCGCGCTGATCTGGGCACCGAACCACGCGTTTATTACCTGCCGATCCGCTCGGGTGGGTACTCGGAAGTCGAGCTGGAAGAGGTGACCCCATGAGCACAACACTATCCAGGTTCAAATTCCGGTTCACCGCATTTCATCTCTGGTTACTGTTCCTATCTACATTGATGGTGGGCGGTGTGGTAGCCGGCGCCATTGTCTTCACCCAGGGTTTACATGTCACCAATTTGAACGACCTGGTGCCCTGGGGATTGTGGATCACCATCGACCTGTCTTCGATAGCGCTGAGTGCCGGGGCATTCCTGTTATGCGCCGCCGTTTACCTGCTGGGTTTGAAGAAATACCAGCCGCTAGCCCGAACTGCCACGTTTATTGGCCTGATCGGATATAGCATGGCTGTGTTGTGCCTGATGCTGGATATCGGCCGCCCGGACCGTTTCTGGCACGCCCTGGTGTACTGGAATCCCCACTCGTTGTTGTGGGAAGTCACCATGTGTGTAACGCTGTACTTCTCGGTGTTGTCACTGGAGACATTGCCTATCCTTGGCTCGGCGGATTTTTTCCAAACTCGCTGGCCTAATCTGGCGAAAAAGCTGCAAGGGATCCATCGTTTTGCACCTTATCTGGCAGTCGCCGGCCTGGGTCTTTCCATGCTTCACCAGTCATCATTGGGTGCATTATACGGTATTCTGAAAGCCAAACCGATCTGGTACAGCCCGGGGTTGTCCGTATTATTCATGGCGTCTGCGGTTGTAGGCGGCCCGGCTCTGACAGTGCTGGCATCCATGCTCTCTGCCAGGATTTCCCCCAAGGCAATCATCAATGATGAATTGTTAGAGAACGTCTCCAAATTCATCGCCTGGGCGATGGTCGTTTACCTGTATTTTCGCTTTTGGGATGCATTATCGGTCACCTACACGTATGTCCCTGGCAGAAACGAAGGGCTGGCAATGCTGACTCAGAATTCGTTGTCCTTCAATTTCTGGGTGGGAGAAATTTTCCTGGGTGGTGTGGTTCCACTGATTCTGTTGCACACTGCTCGTTTCCGCAAGCATCAAATCCTGCGCATGGTAGCCATGGCTTTGATAGTGGGTGGCATTGTTGCCTATCGTTGGGATACAAACCTGGTCGGTCAACTGGTTGTGCTCAGCTATTTGCCGCAGGAAATCACAGCCCGCTACACCAGTTATTTCCCCTCCCTGATCGAGTTTGTCGCCGGTGCGGCAATTGTGGCTTATGGGATGCTGGCATTCACCCTTGGCGTGAAGTATCTCAACATTGTCCGCCACGATTTAGGCGATCACCATGCGGAAGAAGCCAGTCACGCAGAAGAGGAAGTCGTCCTGGCGCCCGCGACCGGGGATTGATCCCAGAGCAAGACCTGCCTGCGAATGTGATCATCAACTGGAGGGTGATCGTTTATCGCCCTCCAGTTGATTTAAACCGATGAAAAAGCCCGGAGTATTTACCGGGCTCAGATATTTCATCTACCAAAATCTTATTCAGGAGCGCCTGCTGCGATCCAATCGCGCACCAGTTGCAATTGTTCATCGGTTAGCTTGCCGGGATGATCACCTGCTTCCATAATGGCAATCAATGGGCTGTTTGCCGGATCTTCGGGGAGAATCACCGGGCCAGAAGCGCTTCCAGCCAGAGCAGATGTGTAACTTAACAAATTCAGCCCACCCAGGGCAGCATCGCCGTGGCAGGCACCACATGCTTCGGTAAATACCGGCAGGAGTTGTGTCTGGTAACGAATCCCTGTGGCTGAACCCTCCGGCGACTCCGGCGCGCCTGCGTTGATCCAGGCAATAATGATTTGTAGTTCGGCATCGGTTAATTGACCGGGGTGGTTTCCGGCTTCCTGAACGGCCACCAGAAGGCTATCCTCCGGCTCGCCGGGAACCACAGCCGGACCGGTAGCCCCACCTGCCAACAAATCTGCATAGGTGCCCAGGTTTAATTCGCCCAGGGCGGCGCTGATGTGGCAAGCTCCGCATTTTGCTTCCAGCATTGAGGCAACCGTGTTATTCCAATCCACGGCCCCCGCACTGGTTTCCGGCGTGGGCCGGGGGGTCGGGGTGGGCGCCAGGGTGGGCAAGGGTGTCGGGGGTAATGGTGCGAAAACTTCCACGGATTCCAACGGGGGGACCGTATCGATCGCGGTTTGTTCGAACGAAACAAACCAGACGATTCCCACCAGAAGCAAACCCCCAACGATGGAATAAGCCGGGATAAACCTCGAAAGACGGGCTTTCGCTTTGATCGGGTCAACCGGCACTTCGTGCGTCCCGGCGAGGATATCCGCCAGCTCAAGGGGATGTTCGTGTTCCATCTGGTGACGGGTGAGATAGCCGGTGAACATACTTTTGTTGAGCGTCTTCACCAACACGTTATACAGGTGCCAGATGATAATCGCCAGCACCGCCAGCACAGCTTCAGCGCCATGCGCCGCTTTCGCAGCCGGGATCCATTGCCCATCCAGAAAATTAGTGGTGGCAATCGGGTTCCACATCATAAAACCGGTCACCGCCATGATCACCGTGCCCCACACCACCGCCCAATACTCCATTTTTTCCCCGTAGGTATAGCGGCCTTCCTGTGGGCGTTCTTTCTTCAAACCCAGGTTGTAAAGGAACCAGCCGACCATATTTATTGCATCGGCGAGACTCGGCAGCATACTCAGGCGGTATCGTTTCACATAGATGCGATAAGTGACTACGCCCAGGTGATACACGACAGAGATCATCATCACTGTCGCAGCCACCCGGTGAATCACGCGCACATTGATAATCCCTCCCATCAATTCGATCAACGTCAGGGAAAGGGGAAATTCAAAGTACTTCTGAATCAGACCGGTAATTCCCAGGATAATAAAGCTGATGGCGAACACCCAATGCTCAAGCCGATATTCCAGTGCAAAGCGCAGAAAGCGGTCTTGTTCGTGATGGGCTATTTCTTGCTCACTCATTTTCTGGCTCCTCCGGGCTGGTCTCGGATTGTGACTCTCCGGCAGGAGATTGCTCCTGTGCGGGTTCCTCGGGGGGAGCTTCTCCCTGCTTAGTTGGCGGGCGTACCGTATCATAAATTTTCCGCCCAAAATCTGCCACAGCCAGCACCACCATCAACCCGAGGACACCGGGGATAAAGATCTTGTAAAACAGATCGACATAATACACCAGCGGGTAGGTATCGGGACTGGGCTCATAATGATTTAACCAGGCATCCGGGAAGTTGGTGCTGGCATCCGGATGGCAACGCTGGCAGGCGGTAAGCAGATTTTGCTTGACTCCCAGTGATTTTTCCGGATCGTCTGAGGCGGCGATATTGTGCACACCATGGCAATCGATACACACCGGCGTGTTAAACTCCTGACCTTCGGTGGTCATGGAGAATAACAACGTTGTGGTGCCATGAAAATCTGAAATATATGAATTAAACACATTGGTATTGATGCCATATTTGGCCATCAACGTTTCGTCAGCATGGCATTCAGCACAGATCATGGGAGAGTCCAGTTTGAATCTTGCCACAGCGCTGGGACCCTGAATACGATGCACCCCATGACAATCGGTGCAGGTCGGCACATCCGGATTACCCTCGCCAATCAATGCCTCCCCATGGACGCTATCTTTATATTCCCGATAAATCTGGGAATGGCACTGGCGGCACATCAAAGGGATATTGCTACGTGGCTCACCGGGCTTTTTGACATTGTGTGCGCCATGGCAATCCGTACAGACGGCTGCATTTTCGTTCCCGGCTTCCAGAGCCAAAGCATGGACGCTATCGGCTGTCTCTTCAGCGTAGGATTGGTGGCAGGTTCGACAGGCTGTCACCATCTGGAGCTGGTAATTCCGTAAAGATTCGGTTGTTCTTTCTGGATGGGGAAACTCGGTGATGTCCGTGTGACACGCCTGGCATTCGAATTCCTGCTGCCCATGAACAGAAGTGTTAAAGACAGTGGCATCTACGGTCAGGTATAAGATCTCTCCGGAGGGTAATGTGGTTTGCATCCCGGGTTGAGC
>JAGUYX010000148.1 GCA_020061145.1 Anaerolineales bacterium
CACTGACCGAGCTCATATTGACAATCCGCCCTTTCCCCTGGCGCAGCAGAGGGATTGCTGCCTGGGTGACCGCGATCTGGGCGACAAAATTAATTTCGAAGATTTGCCTTAAGTCGTCCAGCTCCAGAAACTCCACGGGAGCGTTAACTGCAATCCCGGCATTGTTGACCAGTCCCTGTAGCCCTTGCCCGGGAAAAGTTTGTTCGATCTCTGCTATCGCACGGGTGATGTGCTCAGGGCGAGTGATATCCAGTAACACCGGTGTCACCTGTTGGGGATACGCCTCGATCAACAGGCGGGCATCCTCCAGATTGCGCACCCCGGCAAATACCCGCCAGCCACGCGTTGCCAGCGCCAGGACGCAGGCATGCCCAATGCCTGACGAGGCGCCGGTTACCAGGGCGATGGGCGTTTGAGTCTGATCTGGCATAGGATTTTGCATGAAGGTAACTCCTGGAAGAACTGTTCGGGCTATTGTACCAATGGAAAGGATTAAATCTATATATAATTACCGGGTTGCAGGTTTTATTCATGCTCACCCGGTAAGAAGACAGGCGAAAGGAGTTATCGATGGAGGTCCTGAACTCAACGGTAAACCCGGATGGGGACGAATTTAAAGCCAATGCGCGCTTTCACCGCAATCTGGCGCGCCAGCTCCACGCCGATCTCAAGCTGGTACGCGCCGGAGGGGGAGAGAAATATCGCCAGAGGCATGAATCCCAGGGGAAAATGTTCGTGCGCGAGCGCATCGACCAGTTGTTAGATCCGGGTGCTCCTTTTTTGGAGCTTTCGCCGCTGGCTGCCTGGCAGGTTTATGAGGACGATGCTCCCGGGGCGGGCATCGTCACCGGGATTGGCCGGGTATCCGGGCAGCAGGTGATGATTGTCGCCAACGACGCCACGGTTAAGGGCGGCTCGTACTACCCCCTGACAGTGAAAAAACACCTGCGCGCCCAGGAAATTGCCCTGGAAAACAACCTGCCCTGCATTTATCTGGTCGACTCGGGTGGCGCATTCCTGCCCAGGCAGGATGAAGTATTCCCCGATGCCAATCACTTCGGCAGGATTTTTTACAACCAGGCGCGGATGAGCGCCCAGGGGATCAACCAGATTGCCGCGGTGATGGGTTCCTGTACGGCAGGCGGAGCGTACGTCCCGGCGATGAGTGATGAAGCCATTATTGTCAAAGGAACCGGCACAATTTTTCTGGGAGGTCCGCCGCTGGTGAAAGCTGCCACGGGGGAAGATGTCAGCGCGGAGGAGTTGGGGGGAGCGGATGTGCACACCCGGTTATCGGGGGTGGCTGACCATTACGCTGAAGACGATGCGCATGCTCTGGAAATATGCCGGCAGATCGTGGCCGGATTGAATCGGAAAACTTCCTGGAATGTCGAGGTACAGCCTGCAGAAGAGCCGCTTTACCCACCAGACGAGATATATGGTATTTTGCCAAAATCCTTTCGGGAGAGTTATGATGTCCGCGAAGTGATTGCGCGCCTGGTGGATGGCAGCCGCTTCCGTGAATTTAAAGCGCGTTATGGAGTCACCCTGGTATGCGGTTTCGCGCATATCCATGGCTTCCCCGTGGGAATTTTGGGGAACAACGGAGTTTTGTTCTCGGAGAGCGCTTTAAAAGCCACCCATTTTATCGAGTTATGCGAACAACGCGGCATCCCATTACTCTTTCTGCAAAACATCACCGGTTTTATGGTGGGCAGGGCTTATGAAGCCGGTGGAATTGCCAAAGATGGCGCAAAAATGGTTCATGCGGTCGCCAACGCCACCGTTCCCAAGCTGACCGTGATCATCGGTGGGTCTTTTGGCGCCGGGAATTATGGCATGTGCGGGCGAGCGTACCAGCCTCGTTTTCTGTGGATGTGGCCGAATGCCCGCATCAGCGTGATGGGTGGGGAGCAGGCAGCCAATGTGCTGTTAACCATCAAACAGGAGCAGCTTGAGCGCGAAGGCAAACCGCCCCTGACTTCCGAGCAGGCTGAAGAATTTACCCGCCCTGTCCTGGAAAAATACGAGCATGAGGGGCATCCCTATTACTCCAGCGCCCGTTTATGGGATGATGGCGTTCTGGACCCGGTTGAAACCCGCCGTGTGTTGGGACTGGCTCTGGCAGTTGTCTGCGCCGCGCCACGACCGGCGGGCAGGTTCGGGGTTTTCCGCATGTGAGGCGCCGAATATTGTGAGACCCGAATTACCGGTACGATATCCTACACAAGCTACGCTACATCCCACAGCCAGGGCAATACCCCAGACCCTGAAGCTGGTTTTCGCGCTGATGTTTTTGTTCCTGGCGCAACTTGCCTGTTTGAGTTCTGCGCCGCAGACCACGCCTTCCGCGGCGGTGGGCACGATCCTGGCGCTGACCCAGACCCCGGGCAGTTCATTGCCGCTCCCGACTGTCCGCCCCACGATCACTCCCACACGGACGGCCACGCCACCCGAACAGGCAACCGGGTCAGGTGCTCTGCAAATCTCTCCAACGTCTGTGGCAATCTCGCCGGGCGAACTAACCGGCGCGCCATTGGTTTTCCCGGGTACTGCCATTCCGCTCTCCGAGCAGAGGCTTTCTGCCGATAATTTTCAGCAGGCAGTTGAACTGGTTCGTTTTGGCGGTGGAGCCGTGCTTGGACTGGAATTTTCGACGGATGGCCGCTATTTAGGATTGCAAACCACACTGGAACGTCAGGTATATGACGCCGCCACGCTCCAGCGGTTGCTCGAATGGCCGGCCAGCTGGGAAGAAATGTTCCCTACGCCGGATGAAGCATTGAAAAGTGTATTGCTGGCGGATGGTGTATACCTGGAAACCATTGAAAAAGAGGAGCTACGCGCCAGGCTGGAAGGCGCTACCACAGCTTTGCTGGCTTTTTCGCAGGATTGGAGTCTGGGAGTGGGAAAATTGGCGGCGGATACCCTGGGAGTGTGGGACACAACCACAGGCGCATTATTACGCCGGCTGGATACCCGCCCCGTAGATGATACGGAAAGGTGCCAGGAATTTAGCGGAGTGGATCTGAGCCGGGATGGATCTCTGGTGGCTGCCGGTTGCGCACACAGAGGAAAGGTCTATATCTGGCGAGTGCGCGATGGAGTATTGGTTTTGCAGGTAAACGCCCAGGCTGCATCGGTAGGTAGTCTCCGTTTTTCCGCGGATGGACGGCTGCTGGCAGGTATGCTGCCAGACCAGCAGTTACACGTCTGGCGCACACAAAATGGCCGTCTCCAGCAGGGAGGTTTCGATGCAGTGGGTAACCTGGAACAGGCAGGCGGTGACCTCCTTTTTTCGCCAGCGGGTGATTATCTTGTCGCCGCTTTTGCCAATGGTGCAGTCCATGCCCTTCGCCTGAGTGATGGGCAGTTGTTACGGATCATTCAGGGTGCGTCGGCCATCACCCCTCACCTGGGTGAAGGTTTGCAAGTTTTCCCTGATGGAAGCGGTTTGTATTATGTCAGCGGCGGGCAAATATTGACGCGCGGGTTACCGCGCGGACAATTTTTATATCGGCTGCACTACCAACCTGCGGATGCAACTTCAACCGCTGCAGAGCCTGGCGACAGCACAGCGGGTGAAGACTTTTCGTCGGTTTCCAGCCTGGTGCGCAGCCTGGCAGTCGATTCTCAGTCGGGAACCCTGGCGGTGGTTTATGATACCCGCCTGCCACAGGTGCTTTTTTATCGCCTGCGAAATGGTCAGGAATTGGAGCCCTTGCTGACACCGGAAATCCCGTTATTGGTGCGTTATAGCCTGGAAGGTGGACTGCTGGTGGTGGTAACTACAGGAGGCACTTATCTCTATCGCCCGGGGGAAATGTCCCCGGTCGGCATCCTCCCCGCAGAGGCCGAATTCGATCTGGTTGAAGATGTCGCGATTTCTCCGCAAGGGGAATTCGTCGCCATGGCGCGGGACCCGGCAGGTATCAGCGTCTGGAATTGGTTGACCGGCGAAAAAGTACTCGAAAGGACAGGTGAACGAGCGCTTTCGCTGGCGTTTTCACCAGGCGGGTCGACTTTTGCTGTCGGCACGCCTGGCCGGATTTTAATCTGGAAATTACCGGAGTGGGAAGAACTGGATCCCTTGCCGGCTGGAAGCGGATTGATTGGCTTTTCCCCGGATGGGCGCTTGCTGCTCACCAGCGGGCCGGATTTCGCCATCTGGGTCTACGATACTCAGACAATGAAACGGGTGGCGACCTTAAGCGGACATTCCCAGGCCATTCGGGATCTGGTTTTCCATCCCAGTGGACGGTGGCTGGCTACCTCCGCGGAGGATGGAACGGTGCGTCTTTGGGGTATTGCGCCATGAGTCGGATTAACGATCGGGGAATCAGAGCGAATGTTTGAGAAAATATTGATTGCGAACCGTGGAGAAATTGCCGTCCGGGTGATGCATGCCTGCCGGGAGCTGGGCATCCGCACGGTGGCTGTGTATTCGGAAATAGATCGAAAAGCCTGGCATGTTCTTCAGGCGGATGAAGCTTATGAAATTGGCGCAGCCCCGGCCGCGCTGTCCTACTTAAATGGTGAAAAAATTATTCAGGTTGCTCGGGATTGTGGCGCGCAGGCGATTCACCCCGGATATGGTTTTTTATCCGAAAATGCGGATTTTGCCCGGGCGGTAACCGATGCGGGTCTGGTATTTATCGGCCCGGCAGCGGTGTCGATCACCTGGATGGGGGATAAAGCTGCGGCGCGAACGCGTGTAGCGGCTACTGGCGTGCCGGTGGTTCCCGGCTATCACGGAGACCTGGCGGATGAAGGTCAGTTAATCAGCCAGGCGCGGAAAATCGGTTTTCCCCTGTTGATTAAGGCTGCGGCAGGTGGCGGTGGGAAGGGGATGCGCATAGCCAATAATGTTCAGGAATTACCCGAGTTAGCTGCGGCCGCCCGGCGAGAAGCCCAGGCTGCCTTTAACGATCCTACCCTGATCCTGGAAAAGTTCATCCCTTTCGCTCACCATGTGGAATTTCAGGTACTGGGAGATGCTCACGGGCATCTGGTTCATCTTTACGAGCGTGAATG